>JAITTH010000020.1 GCA_031287295.1 Eubacteriales Family XIII. Incertae Sedis bacterium | reverse complement strand
CAAGCAAAAGCTCCAGTTCCCTGCGGATGGGTTGGTCGTCCTCAATGATTAAAATTGTCTGCATAATGTTATCTCCGTTCGTCTTTCTTTGTTCTATTATATATAAAATTTGCTCCATTGCGGTTCATGAGTTCCAAGTGATATAATTTCTAGGTGAAAGGGGACTTCTGATGCATGATGGTGTAAAAAACAAGGCTGGATCGCCGAAAACAGCCCAAAATGGCGTATGGCATTTGAATCTGTCGCATGGCGATATTCCTCCCTATGTCATTTTGCCGGGAGCGCCGGAGCGAACAGAAGTCATCGCAAAAAAATGGGATCATTCCGAGTTTGTGACGCAAAATCGCGAGTTCAAAACGATACGGGGAACTTATCAGGAAATGCCGATTGCAACTGTTTCCACCGGTATCGGAGGTCCGAGTTCGGAAATTTGCATCAATGAACTTTCCAAAATAGGGGTTCATACTTGCATACGCGTGGGAACAACAGGTTGTTTACAAGCGCAGTACGATCTGGGCGATTTGATCATTGCTGTTGCTGCTGTGCGCAAAGACGGCACATCCGACACCTACATCGGTTCTGAATATCCTGCCTACGCACATCCGATTGTGGTGATGGCACTCATGACCGCCTGCGACAAATTGGGGTATCGTTATGGTCTCGGACTCGACTACACAACGGCTTCTTTTTACACCGGGCAGGCGAGACCGATTCATGAGGATGGAACCGGCTATTATCCTTCCTTTTTAAACAACCTTCTATCGGATCTGACACAGGCCGGCGTAACCAACATCGAAATGGAAACCGCGACACAATTTGTTGTCGGAAAACTGCACGATATGCGTATGGGAGCTGTCTTATCGGTGATATCGAACCGTGTAACGGACGAATGGGGTGATGCGGGTGGCGAGGAAAAGTCAACGCTTGTCGCCTCTGAGGCCTTGCGTATTTTATCCGATTGGGACGCACGTGGCGAGATCGATTTTCATTGTAAAATGCCAACATTATAAGGCCAATCAATAATAGCAAGACCAATCAATAATACTAAAACACTGGAGCGGAGTAAAATGACATTACAATCAGACAAAACACTCATTGATGCGATTCGTATACTCGCTGTTGACGCAGTACAGCAGGCAAATTCCGGGCATCCCGGATTTCCGCTGGGGGCTGCACCCATCCTGTATTCAATATACAAGGAAATGAAACACGATCCGGCACAGCCGAATTGGTCAGATCGAGATCGGTTCATCCTTTCCGGTGGACACGGCTCTGCGATGCTCTATGCAAATTTACATCTCTTCGGTTATCCGAAAATGAGCCTGACCGAACTGAAGCAATTCCGACAGCTCGACAGTCTTACGCCCGGTCATCCGGAATATGGTCATACGCCCGGCGTAGAAGCGACGACCGGACCTCTCGGCGCAGGGATGGGCATGGCGGTCGGTATGGCGATTGCGGAAGCCCACACGGCTGCTGTTTTCAACAAGGAAGACCTTCATCCTGTCGATCATTTTACTTTTGTTCTTGGCGGTGAAGGCTGCTTTATGGAAGGCCTTTCTTCCGAAGTCTTTTCGCTCGCAGGCACCTTAAAGCTTGGCAAACTCATCGTCCTGATGGATTCAAACCAAATTACCATTGAAGGCAGCACGAATCTTGCCTTCACAGAGAATGTCGATAAGCGCATGGAAGCCTACGGTTTTGGGACATGGCTTGTCGAGGACGGCAACGATTCAGAGGCCATTTGCAGAGCCATTCGGGAAGCAAAGACCGATATAGAAAAACCCAGCTTTATTCGCGTTTGTACGACCATCGGTTATGGGGTTCCCGGCATTCAAGGGACGGCAAAAGCACACGGCGAGCCCATCGGCATCGAAAATACAAAGATTCTGCGGAAGCAACTCGGATGGCCGATTGAAACACCTTTTGAAGTACCCACCGAAGTTTACGAGGCCTATCGCATCAAGGCGGAGGCGGGAAGTGCGCAGAACGCAGAATGGCAGGTGAATTTCGAGAAATACCGGACGAAATATCCACAAGATGCGGTAAATTTCGAAAACCAAAACATCGCAAAAATATCCGAGACTATTTTCGGTGAGAATTATCTGCAATTCGAAGCAAAACCCGATGCGTCACGAAACATGTCCGGACGCATCCTGAACGAACTCTGCGCAAAAATTCCGAATCTGATCGGAGGGAGCGCAGACCTTGCACCCTCGAACAAATCCGAGATGAAGGATGTCGGTAGTTTTTCTGCGGAAACCCCCGCAGGGCGGAATCTCCATTACGGTGTACGCGAACTTGGCATGACAGCAATCGCCAACGGAATCTTATTGCATGGGGGGCTGCATACCTATATTTCGACATTTTTTGTCTTCTCCGATTACACCAAACCCATGTTGCGCCTCTCTTCGTTGATGGGACTTCCGCTCATTTGTATCTTCACACATGACAGCATCGGCGTGGGTGAGGACGGTCCGACACATGAGCCGATTGAACAACTTGCCATGCTCCGCGCAACGCCGAATTTACATGTTTGGCGACCGGCGGATGAGCTGGAAACGCGCATCGCCTGGCGTTCCGCGCTGCTTTCCGAAAAAACGCCGACGGTGCTTGCTCTGACGCGACAAAACTTGCCAGTCCTCGGATCGAACAGCGATGCGGAAAAGGGCGGCTATATTCTGGATCGAGAAGAGGGTACTCTCGAGCCACAGGTGATTCTTATGGCGAGTGGTTCGGAAGTGTCCTTGTGTCTCGATGCAAAGAAACTTCTGG
>JAITTH010000012.1 GCA_031287295.1 Eubacteriales Family XIII. Incertae Sedis bacterium | reverse complement strand
TGTTCCTTGCGGTTTCCGGCGGTGAGATCGTTGAAAAACGTTTGGTCGGCGCTTCGGACGGAACGGATATCTGTGTGCGCAACTTGTTTTACAACTTGCCGGTACGTGAGAAATTTATGGGAAGTGATCGCGCTGAAACCACACGGATTGTCGATTTTGTCTCGCGCACCGCCGTCGCCTGGCCGGAGATTCGTTTTCGCATGACCTCGAACGGAAACATTCTGTTTGCTTCGACAGGGAAAAAGGAACGTTGGAAGACGATTTTTACGGTGTTTGGTCCGGGTCTTGCGGAGGGACTCATTGAAGTGGGTGGGCAGACCGAAAATATGAGGCTTTCGGCATACATCTCGGCAATGGACAAAAGCCGGAAAAGCAAGCGCGCACAGACGATTTTTGTGAACGGCAGATACGTAAAAGACCGTATTCTGTCAGATGCGATCGGTGAGGCTTACGACGGCTACCTTCCGATGGGTCGATTCCCCGTTATCTATCTGTTTCTTGATATCGACCCCGCATTGATTGATGTAAATGTGCATCCGACGAAACTGGAAATTCGCTTTCGAAATCCCAAAGAGGTGAAGACGTTTCTGACGGAGACGATTCGTTCGACGCTTTCTTCCGGCGAGGCGATGCCGCAGCTTGCGATTCCCCAGACTCGGAAGGCACAGAGCCTTGCCAGAGAAGAACACGATTTTTATCGGTTCAAAGGCGAGCCGGGTGTACACTTTAAGGGCGAGCCGGGTGTACAATCGGGAAGTGCTTTGACCGAGGGTGCTGAGGGCAATAGGATTTCGGAGGATGGGATAAGCGGAGATAAGAATGGCGTCGGCGATGGGTCGGAATTTCTTCCTCGAGTCAACATAAAAACGTTATGGACGGCCGGCGGGGCGGATTCTGCGAATCCGCCGGCGAAAACAGCGACGGGAGAGGCCGTTCCCTCGTTTGTTCGCGAGACGGTTTCGTCCGAATCGAAATATTCTGCGGAACAACCGGGCGAGGTGCAACTCGCTCTTCACGACGAACAACCAGGCGACATGTCGCATGTGCTTCAGGCAGACAAACTTATGTATATCGGGTCTGTTTTCGCCACCTATCTGCTCGCAGAGAGCGCCGGCCGGTTCTACATCATCGATCAACACGCCGCCCATGAACGCATTCACTACGAACGTTTCCTCGCCGAAATGCGCAGAAAAGAACATCTTTCACAGGCATTGCTCAACCCCTATCTTCTGCAAATTCCCCCATCTATGTGTTCGGATGCAGAAGACTGGGCGGCATTTTTTACCGATCTCGGATTCGAAGCAGAATTATTCGGAAAAACTTCGATTCGATTTCGAGCATTTCCGGCATTTTTGAAATTCGAAGAAGCAGAAGCATTCTTGGCGGATATCGTATTAGAGGGCGGTACGGCTCTACCCATCGGAGACAGGGCACTCGAACGCCTCATCAGTCGCGCCTGTCGGTCCTCCATCAAAGCAAACGAAAAATTGAACGAAAAAGAGGCAATTGCACTTTTGGAGCAGCTTTCGGCATGCGAAAACCCTTATACCTGTCCACATGGACGACCCGTGTTGGTTCAGCTTAGGAAGTACGATTTCGAACGAATGTTCGGACGTGTCTAATCGGAGATTCATCATACGAATGAATACTATTATCAAAGATAGCATCCTAATCGTTGGGCCCACTGCGGTCGGGAAGAGCGAATTTGCTCTGGAAGTCGCTGAAAAATTTGATGGCGAGATTGTTTCGGCAGACAGCATGCAGATTTATCGCGGGCTTCGAATCGGAACTGCAAAACCAACAGAAGACGAAAGGGCGCGTGTTCCACATCATTTGGTCGATTTTGTCGATCCAAGCAAGGCTTTTTCGGTTGCAGAATACCGAGCGTGTGCAGAAAAATCGATTCAAGAGATTAGGAGTCGCGGAAAACTGCCGATTATTGCGGGTGGAACAGGGTTGTATGTCCATTCTCTGCTCTACGAAATGGATTTTTCCGGGGCGGGAGAGGACACGGCTTTGCGCGAAAAATACGAGTCCATCGCGGCAGCGTTTGGCAAGGAACATCTTCATGCGTTGCTTCGTGAAAAAGATTCTGAGGCAGCGGAATCCGTACACCCGAACAATACAAAACGTGTGATTCGTGCGCTTGAGCGGGTCGAAAATCTGCGTGAAGACGATGGTTTCCGTGAATTTGGTCGGGCATGGAATCGTTCTGAATTGCTCAATCCTGTCATTCTTTACTTGCTACGCGATCGGGAGGAACTTTACCGTCGCATCGAGGCGCGTGTGGATGTTTTTCTTACGATGGGACTGGAAGCGGAAGTTCGGGCGCTTCTCGATTCGGGACTGAGCCGTGCAAACATCGCCATGCTCGGCATCGGTTATAAAGAGCTTACGGGGTTTTTCGAGGGTGCGTACGATTTTGAGGAAGCCGTTCGCCTCATCAAACGCAATTCACGAAGATTTGCAAAACGTCAAATGACCTGGTTCGGGCGGTATGAAGACGCGCACCGCATAAACCTAAGCGAATTCTCATCGACATCCGACGTTATGGGTGCGATATGCGCCCTTATCTACGAAAATTTGGAGGTGTAAATCTATGAAAGGGGTGTGTGTTACAATCAGTATATGAGAAATGCAGAGAAGCAGTGGAATGGAAAAAGACGAAGGAGGCGAAGCCGGTCAAGAACCGTGGTCTTCACCTCGATAATCGTGATAATACTTGCATGTCTGGTAGGTCTGCGGTTTGACAACGGGCATGTATTTTTCTTTGGCTTTCCAAACTTGTCAGGATGGGTTGGTGAAGGTGAAGGGCGCACCTACGAGGACAACCATGGACGTACAATAACAGACAGACTCATGAAAATAGATTCGTATTCCTATTATTTTGACGAGAGCGGACATATCGTGACCGGCGAAAGGCGCATTGAAGGCGACCTATATTACTTCGACGACAAGAGTGGCAAGATGCTGGAGAATAAAGAGCAAAAAGTCGGCGAGAAGTGGTATTTTTACACAGCTGACGGCAAAAGGTTTGGCGAAGGCTGGATGACGCATTCGGACGGGCGCAAAGTCTATTACGATGGCGAAAACGGGATGTTCTTCGGGGAGCAGACCGTCGGTGGAAATAAGTATCTTTTCAATATCAGCACCGGTGGAATGATGACGGGCATCGTATATTTTCAGGGGTATAAATACAATATAGACAAAAAAGGCGTGATACAAGGCAAGAAGAAGATGAAGATTCTGAAGGGCATTGACGTATCGTCGCACCAAGGGGGCAATATCGACTGGGAAAAAGTCGCAGACAGCGGTGTGCAGTTTGCCATCGTGCGTGCCGGGTATATATCAACAGACGGCGAGGGTGCCTTTGTTCCGGACAAGCACTATGTGAGCAATGTGCTGGAAGCGCAGAAAAACGGGATTTCGGTGGGGTCCTATATCTATCTGTATGGCTTTACGGAGGAAAGGCTCAGGGAAGGTATCGCGGAGTTCGACGACCACACGCAGGAAAACAGGCTGCGCTTTGACCTCCCGGTTTTTCTTGATGTGGAAGACTCGGAATATTTTAAGGTCGGCTCGGATGAGCTTGGTGGATATGCTTATCGCACAGACTTGGTCAGAAGTGGCATGAATGATTTGTCCGCCTTGGGCTACTCGCCCGGATTTTACACCTTCCTCAAATGGGCAAACAACGAATTTAATGCGAAGCGATTGTTCGATGAGGGCTATCCGTTCTGGCTCGCAAACTGGTATACAAATGACAAGGAGCTTGAGCCATCGGTGATGGCGTGGAACGAGGAATATCCCAGCCTCTGGCAATACAGAGACACAGGCAAGGTCGCCGGCATTCCCACTTCTGTGGATATGGACTACATGTACCTGGATATCATACCCGGAAAAGATTGAGCCACTTGGGGGTGTCACTTGGGGACGGTACGAATTTGGCACAATGTTGTCAAAATCGTACCGTCCCCTTTTTGTCTCCCTTTTGCTTCTTAGCTGAGCGGAACGCCTTCTACGACAAGGCTATCCGGGTCTGCATCTGTGCCGTAGACCGGAGCGAGTGTCTTCTCGTAGGCTGCATGGAAGAAGAGCTCGGAGCCGAGCTTTGTGAGCTCATCATTCAGCCAATCGAGGAGCGTTGTGTTGCCCTTTGAGACTGCGGGAGCAATCGCGTCAATATCGCCGAGGGCATCGATTCCAACTGTGAATCCGGCGTTTTCCTTTGCCCAAGCAAGAACTTCGGTGTTGTCCGTTGAGAAGGCATCGCCTCTTCCATCGAGGAGAGCGTTGTATGCATCTTCATAGGCGTCGAACTTGATGAGTTCTGCACCGTTCTCATTCTCTGTGAAATAAGTTTCGGCAGTCGTGCCTTTTACGAGAATGAACTTCTTGCCGTCAAGATCCTTGATGTCATCGATGGGTGCTGATTCCGGTGAAACAACGCCGAGCTGAACCTTCATGTAAGGATTGGCGAAGTCAACAGATTTTGCTCTTTCATCTGTGACTGTGAAGTTTGCAAGGACGATATCTACCTTGCCGGTTTCAAGATACTCAACCCTGCTTGCCGGATCGAGGGAGACATACTCAACATCTACGCCGAGGTCTTTGCCGATTCTGTTTGCAAGCTCAACATCATATCCCTGATAGTCGCCGTCGGCATCGATGTAACCGAACGGAGCCTTGTCGGAGAATACGCCAATGACGATCTTGCCACTGTCCTTGATTTCGTCAAGTGTTCTGAAGATGCTTGTCTCCTTTGCGTCTGAATCTGACTCAGACTTGTCCTTGGCGCAACCGACACTGAAAGTAAGTGCCAATGCCAACACCAAGATAAGAGCTACGATTTTTGAATTCTTTTTCATTTCTTTCTTCCTTTCATCGAATGGTACTACTCTCAATTTTCCGTCCGGATCTGATCCCATCGATCAGTAGTGGAACATATCGAGAAACTGACGGGCTCTGGGTGTGCTTGGATTTGTAAAGAAATCATCGGGTGAGCCCGTTTCGATGATATTCCCCTTATCCATAAAGACGACACGATTGGAGACCTTTTGGGCAAATTCCATCTCGTGTGTCACGATAAGCATTGTCATGCCGTCATTTGCAAGCTCCAGAACGACGTCCAGAACTTCCCGAACCATTTCAGGATCCAAGGCGGCGGTAATTTCGTCAAGAAGCAAGACCTCCGGATGCATCATGAGTGCCCTCACAATCGCAACTCGCTGCTTCTGTCCGCCGGATAATTGCCTCGGATATGCATATATTTTGTCAGGCAAACCGACTCTTTCGAGTAATGCGGTTGCCTCTTTTATCGCGTCTGCCTTCGATACGCCTTGTACCTTGATGGGTCCCATGGTCACATTGCCTAACACATTCTTATGTGGGAAGAGATCGTAGCTTTGAAAAACCATTCCGACCTTCTGTCGAACATCGCTCCATTTGGTCTTGTCCCCGGAGATCACCTCGTCATGCAAAACAATCTGTCCGGCTTGTATCGTCTCCAGCCCATTGATGCACCGAAGTAGCGTTGTTTTCCCGCAGCCCGACGGTCCCAAAAATACAACAACCTCGCCTACATTTACGTTTACCGTTATGTCATCAAGGACAGTCAGATCCCCGAAGTTCTTGCGGATGTGATCGATTTTTAGCAGGGGATTTGCCATCCCCGGTATGATGGTGGTCTCTTTGTGTTCTTCCGTCAAAACTTCTCCTCCAATTTCGTTTATGTTTGTTTTTATGAATTCGCCCATTTCTTTTCCAGTACACCGGCCACCTTTGAAATGGGATAGCAGATGATAAAGTATAGGAAAAAAATCACGATGTAAATCCAAAGTGCGGCGGACGGTGAGTCGAAGCGGTTGGCTCCAATGATTTGTTGTCCGACTTTGAGCACTTCCACGACCCCAATCAGAACGACGAGCGAAGTCGTTTTGATCATGCGCGTCACAAGGTTGATGGCCGGTGGCAAGAGTCTGCGAATCGTCTGCGGAATAATCACATGTCCGTATACCTGTAGTTTTGTAAATCCAATTGCGAAACCGCTATCGTATTGGTGATTCGGGATGGATG
>JAITTH010000119.1 GCA_031287295.1 Eubacteriales Family XIII. Incertae Sedis bacterium | reverse complement strand
ATAGTGCAAAAGTTTTTTTAAGCGGAGATGACCTTAAAATATTGAAAATGAGTTAGATTTCCGAGATGCGGAACAGTACGTCCGGACTGAGGATATACTTTGCATCGAACACTTTTTTCATCGCCGCCATCTCACTGAAGGAGGCGTGACCATACATGATTCGAAGATAATCGGTTTTTAATCGCCCTACGCCATGCTCCGCCGAGATGGTTCCGCCACGCGCGACAACATAGTCTGCCCACCTATGATAAATTTCCGTTCCTCGGGCGTATTCTTCCATGCTGCGTGGAAGGATGTTAACGTGAAGATGATTGTTGCCGATGTGCCCCCAAATGGCGTATTCGAGATTTGCCACAGCGAGGTCGCTGCGGTAGAGTTCCATGATTTCGCGCAGATAGGGATTTGGGACGGCCATGTCTGTGCCCAATTTTGTGATGGTCGGATCTTTCTTTTTGCGTTCGCTGATGATTGCATTTACATTTTCAGGTACGGCATGGCGCAGTCTCAGCATCTGCTCTCTTCCGGCAGGAGAGGATGTTATCCACGTATTTTCAATGTTTTCGCCACTCTTTTCGAAGATTTGTCCAACCAGATGGAGAACGTCTTCCGCTTCATCCGGTTGCGATGCGTGAATTTCGACGAAGACGGCAGCGCAATTGTTCTCGGGCAGCGTTGAGGGAAAACGGAAATTTGCATTCCCGGATTTTACAGCTTTCGTTATGATTCCGATGGCATTTTTGTCGAAATATTCAAGGGCTTTGATGTGTGATGAAGATTTTCGAACGGCATCGACGAAGGTGGGCACAGCGTCGTCATCCTCGAAAAAGCAAAGGGCACACCAAATTTCTTTCGGATGCTCGATGAGGGCGATTTCTGCCTCTGTAATGATGCCAAGCGTGCCGCCCATTCCGATGAACAGATCGATGGCATCCATATTGTCGTCGGCAAAATACCCTGCGGCATTTTTAACCTTGGGCATACGATACGAAGGCAGTTCGACCGTTAGGGTTCTCCCCGCTTCCGTTTTCAGTTGAAGTGTTCTGCCTTGCGCAAAAACGCTGTTGCGCACGAGAGAAAAAGCATCGCCGTCTACGAGGACGAGACGAATCGATTCGATGTGTTCACGAATGGCTCCGTAGCCGTAACTCATGGCTCCGGAAGCGTTACAGGCAATCATTCCGCCGATTGCAGCGGTCGTTTCTGTGGGGTCCGGCGTGAAAAACTGCTCAGAAATCTGTAATTCTGTGCCAAAGCTCTTCTCGCGAAGTTCAGCGCGAATGTCTTGGAGGAGCTTTCCTGCCTCTACGCGCATAAGAATTTTCCCATTTTCAGCACGACGAAGACCCAATGTTTTGTTCATGCGTGAGAGATTGAGAATGTGACCACCCTGCGGAACTGCGCCACCGGTTAATCCGGTAAGTCCCCCCTGGACGGTAATGGGAACGTCTGTGTCATAAAGTGTCTTTACAATCCGCCGAAGCTCTTGTTCGTTTTCAGGGAATGAAATACTCTCCGCAAATCCGACAAGGCGAGACTCATCGTGTAGGTAGGACTCGTATAAATCGCTGTAAACACGGATACTTTTCATAGGAAATATATTATAGCATTTTAATTGACCCATGTGATATAATTTTTGTTCAGGGTGTAATTGTGTTAGAATACATTTACGCAGAACATAAGCTGCGTCTGAATGGAGGAAATATGAACGGGAAAACCATACTGAGGGTCGTCAGTTATCTTATGCTCATCGCGGGTATGCTTTATGCCGTTACAAATGCAGTAGCAATATTCAAAGTAATCAATGCTACTTTTTTAACACCTGCAGAGGCAACAGATTTAGGCGTAACCATTTCATCGAGCGGAACCATTTCCGAGGACGATGTGTCTAAATTGCCGACGGGTGCCATGATCTCAGATTTCAGCAAATTATCGCTCATGTTTTTCTATGCCATCGGTATTGTGGGTGGCGTGCTTGAAATTTTTACAGGAACCTATTCCATGCGCGACTTCGATAATCCCAAGCGTCTACAGATTTATTTTAAGTTGGGCTTGGTGCTTTCGGTTATTTTTGTTTGCTGGCCATTTTATAACATCTTCGGATTCAATGCGGTAATGAATGGTACTTGGATGCGCAATATGGCCGTAGGATTGATTTTGCCGGTTCTCTTTACGATTGGTTCCTTGTTGGCGATAAAACAGACGCCGGCAGATTACGTGTATCTTCCGAGACCAAAAAAAGAGGGTCTGAAAGCATTGATTCGCAAATAGCACCTTCCCCTGTCATTCCTGAAATACAAAAGTCGCAATGCATTTGGCACCGCGACTTTTTTAATATCGTTGGTTCTTGCAGGATGGCGTATCCAATCAACGCTGACGGATGCCAAATGTAGGCTCCTAAAAAAGCGCGGTAAATGCGCGAATGAGGATGACCAAAATCGCTATCGGCGCGAGAAAGCGAATCGCAAACGGGTATACTTTTGAAAGGAAGTGCCCTTGATTCTTTGCCCCTTCCAGAAATTCCTTCTTGGATGCGCGTGTTCCCATACGCAAAGCGATAAATAGGCATCCGAGCAATGCTGCCGTGGGTAGCAAGATGTTGTTCGCAACCGTATCCATGAGCGTAAAGTAATCCATACCAAAGGGTTTGAAGTTTTTGAGAGGTCCGAAAGACAGGACGGAAGGAATTCCGAATGCCACGGTTACAACCGAGATCAGGGCAAGACCCTTCTTTTTTGAAAACCCGAATCGATCTTCCAAAAATGCCAGTGGAACCTGGAAAATACTCAACAAAGACGTAAGTGCAGAGATGAAAACGAGCAGGAAAAAAGCTGCTGAGAAAAACGAACCAAAGGGCATATGCGCAAAGGCACTCGGCAATGTGATGAAGGCAAGCCCAACACCTTGTGCGGGATCGAAGCCGAGCGCGAAAACGGCAGGGAATATGGCCAAGCCTGCGAGCAAAGCGACGCCGGTGTCCATGGTAACAATGGAAATTGTTGTAATGGGAAGATTGGTGTCTTTCTTCATATAAGAAGCATAGGTAATCATAATGCCCATACCCAGCGAAAGCGAGTAGAAAGAATGTCCGAGTGCATCTAAAAATCCGGAGACCGTGAGTTTCGAAAAATCCGGATAGAAGAGAAAACGCACACCTTCCATGGCACCCGGCAGGGTAAGAGAGCGGACGACAAGAACAAGCATCAAGAGTGCAAGGATTGGCATGAGCAGTTTGCTCCAGCGTTCGATGCCTGCCGTAACACCGCGCATGAGGATGGCAACGGTTGCGGCAAGGGCAATGGCGCCATAGATGAGTGCCTTCGGTCCGGACGAGAATGCCGCAAAAGCACCTTGTGGATCTTGTAGTAATTCTGTTTGGTTTGTGATGGACTCAACAACGTATCCGAGAGCCCAACCCGCCAGTGTCGGATAATAGCAGGCAATGATAATCGCCGCGAGGACGGCAACGGCACCGGTGAGCCACCAATACGATCCCGGGGCGAGTTTCATGAAGGCATTTACGGGACTTTGTCCGCTTGCCCTTCCGATTGTGAGCTCCGAAATGAGCACAGGCAGACCGATTAATACAACACAAAGGATATAGACGAGCAAAAATGCGCCGCCTCCGTTGACCCCGAGAATGTAGCTGAATCGCCAAATATTCCCAAGACCGACCGCACTACCGACGGCAACCATGATAATCCCAAATTGTGAAGCAAACTGTTCACGCTTTTTCATTTATACTTCCTTCTATCTATTTATAATGGATTTTGATCGTTTACACGACCCCGGCGTTTCCCTTGGAGAGAATCACCATCTCTAACGCATAACATTGATTATTCTTGAAACTGAGTCTAAAATCAATCCTTAATTTATTCCATGTCTACAGACCGCGTTCGGGGGACAGATGGGGACGGGTGTCAGATGGGGCATTGGGTTTCGTTTGTTTGACAAATGCAGAAGGAACCACTATAATAAATTTCGATTGCGCGAACGGCTCAAATTCATGGCGTGCAGCGCAAACAAGTTCACAAGGAGACTTTTTGTAAGGAGACTTGTGATGGAACAGGTTGGTTCACCGACCGAGTTCAAACGTTGTTACTGTGCCGAACAGGTTTCAATGTCAAGTAGTATGCTTGACTGTCGGAAACTTAGTAGGTAAGGAGGTAAAGATGAGCAGTTTTATTGCAAAACCTCATGAGGTGGAGAAAAAATGGTACATCGTGAATGCGGAAGGGCAAACGCTCGGACGTCTCGCGAGTGAAGTTGCGTCCATCCTCAGGGGAAAGAAAAAACCCATTTACACACCGCATGTCGATACGGGCGATTATGTAATCGTTATCAATGCGGAAAAAATTGAGGTTACGGGGAAAAAGCGTAAGGAAAAAATCTACAAACGCCATACCGGATATCCCGGTGGGCTCAGAGAGATAACCTTTGAAAAGCTTCAAGCCAAAAATCCGGAGGAAATCATTCGTCATGCTGTAAAGGGAATGATGCCAAAAGGAAGATTGGGACGCCAGATGTTTAAGAAATTAAAAATCTACGTGGGGTCGGAGCATGTCCACGAAGCGCAAAAACCGGAAGTATGGACAATTCAGGGAAGAGGTGAATGAAAATGGCAGCGAAGAAGCAGTATCCCGCTACGGGAAGAAGAAAATCCTCTGTTGCAAGAGTTCGCCTGATTCCCGGCAAGGGCGAAATTACGATTAACAAAAAGTCGATCGACGATTATTTCGGACCCGAAATTACAAAGCGTGAAGTTCGTCGCCCGTTTGAAATAACCGGAACGGAAGGCAAATTCGACGTAATTGCCATTGTCAATGGCGGAGGCTTTACGGGACAAGCCGGCGCACTGCGTCATGGCATATCTCGAGCACTTTGTCTCGTTGACGAAGAAACGAATCGTCCGCTGCTCAAAGCAGCAGGGTTCCTCACGAGAGACCCGCGTATGAAGGAACGGAAAAAGTATGGTCTCAAAAAAGCGAGACGTGCCAGCCAGTTCTCGAAACGTTAATCATTTTGCAAAATACCTCGGTTTCCGAGGTATTTTAGCGATAGGGGATTGCTTTGTCACATAAGGCTATGGAACTTTTTGACGCGCACACACATACGGTGGGGAAATCGACACAGATTCCATTCTATGTTCTCTCAGGATTCGATCTCGAAAGCAGTCGCAATGCGGTTGCGTACGTCAGGGGACGTCGAGAGGGCTACGCTTCGGTTGGTTTTCATCCGCTCTTTCTGCCTTCTGTGGCTGTTCCGCGCGATGAGGTTCTTTCGCAGCTTACGGCATTGATGAAGTCTCCGGAGGTGAAAGCCGTTGGGGAAATTGGACTCGACTACCGCAGAGATTCCGGGGATCGGGAGAAACAAATCGATTGGTTTCGCCTTCAACTTCGGTTGGCGATTCGTTTGAAAAAGCCGGTCATTCTTCATATTGTCAAAGCATTTGGAGATGCGCAAAGAATCCTGGAGGAAGAAGGTGCTTTTGAACAAAAAAACAGTGTACTCCTTCATTCTTTTTCCGGCAGCGTGGAAATGGCTGTGCATCTTGTGAATCGCGGTGCGAAAATTTCACTTGGTCCGACCTTGATGGACCCCAAAAACCAAAAAATACGGACCGTGGTTACAGGGCTCTCGCCGGAGCATATGCTCATAGAGACGGACGCGGAATTCGAATCACCCAAGGGGATAGAATCGGGAGAAGACAGCCTAACCATTTTGGAAAGTATCGTTCAGCGCATTGCGAAACTGAAAGGCTTACCACTTGACGAATTGCGCCATCAGATATTCGAAAATACAAAACAGTTTTACAGAATAGGAACAGAGGAATAAGAATGAATCAATTTTCCAGAACCGAATTGCTCATTGGAGAAGAGGGTCTTCAAAAACTGGCGAATTCTGCGGTTATCGTCTTTGGTGTCGGCGGTGTCGGTTCTTATGCAGCAGAGGCGTTTGCGCGTAGCGGAGTCGGCAGAATTGGGCTTGTCGATGACGATAAGGTATGCATCACGAACATCAACCGCCAGCTCATTGCGACGATGTCTGCGGTCGGAAAAGATAAAATTGCGGTCATGCGGGATCGTATTCTCGACATCAATCCGGAATGCAAAGTCGATCTGTATCCGATTTTTTATGGGAAGGATACCGCAGAACAAATTGACCTGTCTGCCTACGATTACATTGTGGATGCAATCGATACAGTAACGGCAAAGATCATTCTCATTGAGCAGGCGAAAGCGGTTGATGTTCCGATTATTTGCAGCATGGGTGCCGGGAATAAGCTGAATGCAACAGGATTTAAAATTGCAGATATTTCGAAAACAGCCTATTGCCCACTTGCGAAAACCATGCGTAAAGAATTGCGTATGCGCGGGATAGAAGATGTCAAAGTCGTGTATTCGGAAGACGAGAACATCAAACCGAAGGAGACGGATGCAACCAGTTGCAAGTTTCATTGTGTGTGTCCGCCGGGCGCGACGCGCAACTGTACGGAACGCAGGCAGATTCCGGGGAGCATTGCGTTTGTTCCATCTGTCGCCGGTCTGATTTTGGCAGGAGAAGTGATTCGCGATTTGTTGATTTGAAATGGTAGAGCAAGTGCAAAAAAGCAATCAATACGACGGTAAAGAAAAACGCTTGACACTTTCGAATCTGTGCGCGTCATTTTCGCTTTGCATTTTTGTTCTTACTTTTGCAATCGTGCTGACCTTATTCTTTAGACCAATCTATCATCTTTATATCGATGCGACGAAACTTCCCATGCAGCTTGACATGGAAAGAGAAGAAATCGTAGAAAACTATGATGTTCTGATTGATTACAACGTTGTCTTCCATCGCGAACCCTTGGACTTCCCGAGTTTGAAATCCTCTGAATCCGGACGGATTCATTTTGCCGATGTGAAAAAAATCTTTGATGCTTGTCAGATCGCGATGCTTGGCTCTTTTCTCGTCGCACTGATTTTTTTCACTGTAAAGATACGCCGAGGCGAGCGATATTTTCTTCGGTTGGCAGGAGGACTCTCCCTCGCTCTTCCCATAGGGCTTGCCATCGTTTTTTTGGTCATCGGCTGGGATCGAGTGTTCGTGCTGTTTCACAAAATCATGTTTTCAAACGATTATTGGATGTTTGACGCGAACACCGATCCCGTAATCCGAATTCTTCCGGATGGTTTCTTCTTGTTGTGCGCGATCATCATTGTCGCGCTGATTTTTTTAATGGCGATTCTTCTTATCTTTTTCTCACGCAAGAAAAATTAACCGATTTGCGGTAGGCTGTCGAAGCCGGGCTTTAAGTCGTCATCCGTGGGAACATAGTCTGTCATGCTTCCGTCCAGATACTGCGCATAGGCGACCATGTCGAAATATCCGGTTCCGGTAAGTCCGAAGAGAATGGTTTTTTCTTCTCCTGTTTCTTTGCATTTCAATGCTTCATCAATGGTTGTGCGAATTGCATGTGCGGATTCCGGGGCAGGTAAAATGGTCTCGTGTTTGGCAAAGAGTGTGGCTGCCTCGAATACGCTCGTCTGTTCCACCGCAACGGCTTCCATATAGCCATCATGGTAAAGCTTGGAAAGAATCGGGCTCATTGCATGATAGCGCAGACCGCCTGCGTGGTTTGCGGAGGGTTGGAATCCGCAACCCAGGGTATACATTTTTGCGAGCGGTGTTGTTTTTGCCGTGTCGCAGAAGTCGTAAGCATATTTTCCGCGTGTGAAGGATGGGCAAGAGACCGGTTCCACGGCGATGATGCGCGGATTTGCCTTGCCGAGAATTTTGTCTGCGGCGAAAGGGGCAACGAGTCCGCCAAGATTCGATCCACCGCCGGAACATCCGATGACGATGTCCGGATATTCATCAATCATTTCCATGGCCTTCACAGACTCCAGTCCAATACCCGACTGGTGAAGCAATACTTGGTTCAAAACAGAGCCGAGTACGTAACGTTTGCCTTCATTCGTCACCGCAACTTCTACGGCTTCCGAAATTGCGATGCCAAGGCTTCCGTTTGTATTGGGATCGCTGGCGAGAATGGCGCGTCCGGAATTTGTCGTGTCGCTCGGGCTGGAATAAACCGTTGCGCCGAAGGTCTCCATAATCGCCTTACGGAAAGGTTTTTGGTTATAGGAAACTTTGACCATATAGACAGTCAGGTCGAGTCCAAAATACGAACACGCCTCTGCCATGGCCGTGCCCCATTGTCCGGCCCCTGTTTCCGTTGCAAGCCCGGTAAGTCCTTCGGCCTTTGCGTAATAGGCTTGTGCGACCGCAGAATTGAGCTTGTGGCTTCCGGATGTGTTGTTTCCTTCAAATTTGTAGTAGATTTTTGCGGGAGTCCCGAGTGCCTTTTCTAAATTGTAGGCTCTGCAGAGAGGTGATGGGCGATAAATCTTGTAGAAGTTGCGAACCTCTTCGGGAATTTCGATAAAACGTGTTTCCTGGTCGAGCTCCTGATGCGCCAATGCTTTGCAGAAGACGGGATAGAGCTCTTCTTCCGTGATTGGTTTTCCGGTACCCGGATTTAACATAGGGTCGTGTTTTTCCTTCATATCTGCGCGCAGGTTGTACCATGCTTTGGGAATATCATCTTCCGACAGATAAATACGATGTGGGATGCTCTTACTCATTCTTCCTTTTCCTCCTATGTCTGTAATCCAAATCTAAGTTTCATATGAAAAAATAATATTACTTTATCACATGAGGTTATTGTAACGCTTGCATTTTGTGGATGTCAAAATTTCGAAGAAAATCGCCATGCTGAGGGGTTGGAAAAAAGGGTGAGATGATATAAAATAGGTTTCAGAAAAATCACACGGAGTAACGGAGAAGTGAAAACAATAAAACTTACAAATCGGAATCGTGCAGTTGCAAAATCTTCCCAGTGGGAAGATTTTTTTGTGAGGTGAATCAATGCTAAAAGGGAAAAATCTAATCGAACCGCTGGATTTCACCACAGAAGAGTTGGAAAAGCTCTTTGTGTTGAGTAACAAAATCATGGATAAACCGTTGGATTTCTCGGAATGTTGCAAAGGAGATATTCTCGCAACACTTTTTTACGAGCCCAGCACGCGTACGCGGTTTAGCTTTGAGACAGCGATGCTAAGGCTTGGAGGACAGGTTATTGGCTTTTCGGGTGAAAATGCGAGTTCCGCTGCCAAAGGAGAGAGCATTGCCGATACGCTGAAGGCCATTGGTTGTTATGCAGATATTGCGGTGATTCGGCATCCGAAGGAAGGCTCCGCGCTTGTCGCGTCGAAAAATGCCGGGATTCCGGTCATCAACGGCGGTGATGGCGGGCATCAGCATCCGACGCAAACGCTTACGGATTTGCTCACGATTAAACGCGAAAAGGGTAGACTTGCAAACCTGCGGGTTGGGTTTTGCGGCGACCTCTTGTTTGGACGTACCGTGCATTCGCTTATCCGCGCACTTTCACGGTACGAGGGCATTGAATTTATTCTCATCTCGCCCGAAGAACTTAAGGTTCCCGAATTTGTACGCAACGACATTCTCCGCGGAAAAGACTGTAAATACTGCGAAGTGACCGACATGTTAGACGTACTGCCACAGCTCGACATTCTATACATGACGCGTGTACAACGCGAACGCTTCTTCAATGAGGAAGACTATATTCGCCTGAAAGATAGTTACATCTTGGATGAAGAAAAGATGCTGTTGGCACCAAAGGATATGATTGTGATGCATCCGTTGCCTCGCGTGAATGAAATCTCTGTGGAGGTCGATACCGATCCGCGCGCGAAGTATTTTGTCCAAGTGAAAAACGGGATGTACGTACGCATGGCATTGATTATGTCATTGCTCGGAAAAAAATGACCGAAAGAATCAAACAGGATGTTGATTCGAGAAAGGATAGGCGAGAATGGAAGTTAATAGTATAGAAAACGGAATCGTGATCGATCACATTCGTGCCGGACTCGGACGAAAAATTCTGTCGTACATGAACATCGAATCCGGCGATACGGTGGCGCTCATCATGAATGCTACGAGCAAAAAGCACGCCCGCAAGGACATCATTAAAATCGAAAACATTCGCGAATTCGACCTCGCAGCACTTGCGGTGTTGGATCATACGGCAACCGTAAATGTAATCAAGCAGGGCAAGATTGTGGAAAAAATCAATTTGGATTTGCCCGAGAAGGTGGTGGATGTTCTCCGTTGTAAAAATCCTCGCTGTGTAACATCGGTGGAACCCGCAATTCCACAAATATTTCATCTTGTGAGTCCGGAGACTGTGGAGTATCGCTGCGAATACTGCGACGAAATCATAAAGCCGTAAAGGAGTAAAACTTGTGCCAAATGCACGAACAAGACTGATTCTGCAAAATGTGATCCTTGCCGATGACGTATTTGTAGCGGAATCACCCAAAGATGTATGCATCGAAAATGGACGCGTGACAAAGATTGCCCCGGCGCATTCTTTGGCGGGAGAAGCGGGAACGCGCGTGTTGCCTTGTGAGGGACTCATTGCCGTGCCGGGACTCGTTGATGTGCACGTGCATTTTCGCGAACCCGGAGCGACCCAAAAAGAAGACATTGCTTCCGGAAGCAGGGCAGCAGCAGCGGGTGGTTATACGAGCGTATGCTGTATGCCGAATACAAAGCCGGCTGTGGACAGTGTCGCAACGCTTTGTGCGATTGATCAAAAAGGTCGAGAGACCGGTATGGTGCATGTGTTCCAAACGGCTGCCATGACCCTGGGGCAGTCCGGAGATACCCTGGTTCCGCTGCGCGATATGGATGCGACGACGACCCTGTGCAAGGAACTTACAGGACATGGGGTGGCAGGCGTAACGGAAGATGGGCGAAGCCTTATGGACGAAACGCTCATGCGTCAAGTTTCGATACTTGCCAAAGAACTGAACTTGCCGGTGATGGACCACGCGGAAGATGTGTCTCTTGTCGGTGGCTGTATGCATGAAGGCGAGATTTCCGCACAATTGGGTTTGCCGGGGCTCCCGTCCGAGGCAGAAGCAAATATCGTACGACGAGATATTCGATTGGCAGAAGAGACCGGTGCACATTTTCATTTACAGCACATCAGTGCTGCGTCATCTGTTGCACTGATTCGCGAGGCTAAAAAACGGCTGTCCAACCTGACGGCGGAAACGGCACCACACTATTTTGCCTTGACGGATTCCGATGTCGTTCGGCTTGGGACGATGGCAAAGATGAACCCGCCCGTACGCACAGAGGAAGATCGTTTGGCGATTATCGAAGGGCTCAAGGATGGAACGATCGATATGATTGCCACGGACCATGCGCCACATACCGAGGCAGAGAAGGCAAAACCCATGGAGAGCGCGCCTTTTGGCATCGTTGGACTGGAGACAGGGTTTTCATTGGGATATACGCGTTTGGTGCGAGGCGGATATTTGACACTCCCGCAATTAATCGGAAAAATGTGTGCGGCTCCGTCACGGCTGATTGGCTTACCTTACGAAACCATACGAGAGGGGATGCGGGCGGATATCATGATCTTTGCTCCGAAAGAAAATTTTGTGGTACGAAGCGAGGATTTCTTTTCCAAGGGAAGAAACACTCCGTTTGAAGGCGAAACGCTTTTCGGACGAATCCGATATACTGTACTTGGTGGCGGATTGAGTTACGAGTACAAAGAATAACGAAAGAGACAAGGAAAATGATTGACAGATTAATCGAAAAAATAGAAGAGTTGAAAAACCCATCGGTTGTTGGGCTTGACCCAACCATTGAGATGATACCGGATGTGATGCGAGAGGCAGCGATTTCGGAATATGGACCTACCGCACAGGCCGTAGCCGAGATGTTTCTGCGTTTCAACAGGGAAATCATCGACTGTATTTACGACATTGTACCCGCGGTAAAACCGCAGATTGCCATGTATGAAAAATATGGTCTTCACGGTGTTCGCGCCTACCTTGAAACCACAGAATATGCTACATCAAAAGGGCTTTTGGTGATCGGAGATGTAAAGCGTGGGGACATTTCAAGTACGGCGGAGGCATATGCCGGACACTTGTCAGGCGTTGAGATTGACGGCGTAAAGTACGATCTGTGGAACGAAGACGCGATTACAGTGAATCCGTATCTTGGAACGGATGGAATCTTGCCATTTACCGAGGCGATTAAAGATCTGGACAAGATGATATTTGTTCTGGTGAAGACAAGCAATCCGAGCAGCAGCGAAATACAAGATTTGCTGGCAGTTGCTGCGGGTTCCTCATCGGGTGAGACGGATGAGAACGCTGACCCGATCTATGTAAAGGTGGCAAAGTTGACACAGATGTGGGGTTCGGAATTGATTGGTTCGTACGGATTCAGTAAAGTCGGCGCGGTTGTCGGTGCAACACATCCTGCGGTAGGACAACATCTCCGTGCGCTTTTCCCACAGCTTTTCTTCTTGGTGCCGGGATACGGGGCTCAGGGTGCAAGCGCAGAAGATCTTCGCGGATTCTTCGATCGTCATGGGCGTGGTTGCATCGTCAATTCCTCGAGAGGCATTATTGCAGCATGGAAAAAAGAATCCATCGGATTTCCCGTCGGTGATGCCGCGCGTAAGGCAGCGTTACAAATGCAGGAAGAATTGACGAAGGTTTTGTAATGAAAAAACGCGAGAGAGCACAAATTCTTGAAAACATAAAAATAGGAGGCGGAATACAGCGGATACGACTTCATGCGCCGGAAATTGCAGATACCGCAAAGCCGGGGCAGTTTGTGAATCTCTATTTGCCACAGAAACAGTTTCTCCTCCCTCGTCCGTTTGGGGTTGCTGATGCGGATGGTCAAGCCATAACGCTTTATTACATGGTGGTTGGACAGGGCACAGAATTGCTTTCGGAAAAGAAGTCGGGGCATTTTTTGGATATTTTGGGTCCAAACGGAAACGGCTACGATCTTTCTGCCATGGGTGAGCATATTTTGCTGGCCTCCGGCGGTACCGGAATTCCATCGCTTTTGTTTGCTGCCAGACGCTTGCGCGAACTCATACAAAAATCGGATTCATCGGCAAAGAAGATTACCGCAGTGACGGGATTTCGTGATACGGCGTTTCTGGTTGAAGAAATATCGAAATACTGCGATCAGACCTTTGTGATTTCGGAGACAGATGGAACACAAAGCAAACCGCTCGGAATGACGGGAAACATCCTCAACTTGTTTTTCGCGTTAGAGGCAGGTTCGGTGAAGGCATCGGGGCTTGACAAGATCACGGGATGTCTCTCTTGCGGACCAATGCCTATGCTTCGTGCTATGGACCAATGGTGCGGTGACAAGGGAATTGCTTTGCAGGTCTGTCTGGAGGCGCGAATGGGTTGCGGTATGGGTGCCTGTGTCGGATGTACGTGCGAAACGACTGTCGGAAAAAAGAAGATCTGTGTCGATGGTCCGGTGTTTGACGCGAAAGAGGTGTGCTGGGTATGAATGGAATAGAAATGTTTGGCATCCATTGGAAAAATCCGGTGACGACAGCTGCCGGAACCTTCAATGCAAAGGAAAGTCCGAAATACTACAATCCTGAATTGCTTGGTGCAATTACAACCAAAGGCGTGTCGCCGATTCCTTGGCGTGGAAATCCTCTTCCGCGTATTGCGGAGACGCCTTCGGGAATGCTCAATGCCGTCGGACTTGAAAACCCCGGCGTCGATGCTTACATCGAACAGGAGCTTCCCGAATTGAAGCAACGTGGCATGGTTGTGATTGCAAATGTAGCAGGGCATGAAATTGAAGAGTATTGTGCGGTCGTTCGGAAGTTGGACAAAACCGATGTCGATATTCTTGAGCTGAATGTTTCCTGTCCGAATCTCAAGGAGGGCGGGTTGGCCTTCGGTGTCGATCCGAAAGCCGTCCATCTTGTAACGAGCGCCGCAAAACAGCATACGAAAAAACCGATCATCGTTAAACTTTCGCCGAATGTTACCAATATCGTTGAAATTGCAAAGGCAGCGGTTGCTGCGGGCGCAGACGGTATTTCACTCATTAACACGTTGGTTGGTATGCGCATCGACCTTAATACAGGGAAGCCGATTCTGGCAAACGGCACAGGCGGGCTTTCCGGTCCTGCCATACGACCGATTGCCATTCGGATGGTCTACGAGGTTGCGCACGCCGTGGATGTTCCCATTATCGGCATGGGTGGAATTATGACGGGCGAGGACGCGTACGAATTCCTGCTTGCGGGGGCAACTGCGGTTGCCGTGGGCACTGCCGCGCTGATCGACCCTGCCGCACCCGTGCGTATCGTCCAAGAATTAGAGGAAGCAGTCCGGAAATATGGAGACCCGAGAAAATGAATCCCAAAACGTACAGAAAAGATTTTATTGCGTTCATGCTCGAAGCTAATGTTCTGAAATTCGGAGCGTTCACGACAAAGAGTGGGCGGCTGTCTCCGTATTTCATCAACACAGGGTTTTTCAAAACGGGAACACAGATCGGTCTTCTCGGTGAATATTATGCGGCTTGCATCGCAGAAAACATGGAGAACGGAAGCATTCCCAAAAACGTCGATGTGTTGTTTGGTCCTGCTTACAAAGGCATTCCACTTTGCGTTGCGACGTCGATTGCTCTGGCGAAAAACCATGGTATTGAACTTGGGTACTGCTTCAACCGCAAAGAGACAAAAGACCATGGCGAAGGTGGCGAACTTGTTGGGTCCGGCATCAAGGATGGAGATCGGGTTTTGGTCATTGACGATGTCATCACCGCGGGAACGGCGATTCGCGAGGTACTTCCGATGATTCGAAATGCTGCGAAAGTAGAAATTTCGGGTTTGATTATTTCGGTCGATCGCATGGAACGAGGTCAGGGCGAAAAGAGTGCCGTCGAAGAAGTCGAAAGCGATTTGGGTCTGCCCGTCTTTCCCATCGTGACGGTTCTTGACATTCTCGAGCATGTGGAAAACGAAGAATACCGCACAAAAATTCAATCCTACATGGAAAAGTATTGCACAAATAAGGTAATATAAATAGCAAATAACGCATAAGCTAAAGGAGGAACAGAAAATGAGACATACGATTGGTGTGGTAATGGAAAACAAGCCCGGTGTTCTTTCTCGAATCTCGGCGCTCCTTGCAAGGCGGGGGTTCAACATCGACAGCATTACGGCAGGTCCCACACGCCAGCACGATGTGACCCGTATGACCGTCGTCATTGAGGGAGACGAATACGTGGCGGATGAAGCAGCAAAAGAGATGACAAAACTGGAAGATGTCATCCGTATTGAACGACTTTCCCATGAAGAATCAACGCGTCGTGAAATTATGCTGATTAAGGTTCGGGCCTCGAAGTCGGAACGAACAGAAATTGTCGATCTCGCGAAAATCATGGATTGCTCCATTGTTGATATTTCCCCAACAACGCTCATGCTCGAACATAGCGATACGCCTGAAAAGATTGATTTGTTGGTCAGTCTTCTCTCCGAGTACGATATTCTCGACATGGCAAGAGGCGGCGCCATTGCGCTCAACTCGGGAGAAGAAGAGCAATATATTTTCGAAATTGCGGAGTCGCGCGATTGACGGATCGAGAATTATTCATCCAAGCACAGGATGCCATGCAGTACGCCTACGCACCCTATTCAAGGTACAGCGTAGGTGCGGCGGTTCTTACCGGCACAGGTGAGATTTTTCGGGGTGCAAATATCGAGAATGCTTCCTATGGTGCTACGCTCTGCGCAGAACGTGTGGCGATTTCCTCTGCGGTTTTCGCAGGACACAAGGATGATTTGATTGCCATTGCAATCTGTGCGTCGAGTGGGGAAGCGGTCTATCCGTGCGGTATTTGCAGGCAATTCTTATTTGAATTCGGGGCGGATATTCGTGTGATCACAGGGAAAACCGTGGAAGCACTTGAAATCTTTCCGATATCGGAATTGCTGCCAAACGGATTTCGATTGGAAAATAAGTAAAGCGAGAAAACAGGACAAGAAAACAGGAATGGATGTATGAATATTGAAAAGATTCGAGAACACTTTGTAAAGGATCACTACTTGACAGCAACAGGCGTTCAGATCGATGAGGTCGGAGAGGACTATGCCGTTTTGTCAATGGATATTTCGGAAATGCACTTAAACGCTACGGGCGCGGTACAAGGAGGCGCAATCTTTACGCTCACAGATTCGGCATTTGCGGTTGTCTGCAACGCCGGCTTTGTCGAAAGTGGCGAGTGGCAACACAAAGCTACGGTTGCACAATCGTGCAACATCAACTTCTATCGGCAACCGAAAGGAAAGCGACTTATTGTCAGAGCTGAGTGCAAGCAAAAGGGACGCGTAATCGGCGTCTATCATCATACGGTAACCGATGAACTGGGCACGCAAGTCGCCCTCATGGTCGGCAACGCATACACGGTGAGCTTTTAGGCTCGAGGATTTGAGTCATCATGAAAAATCAATCCCCTGGAAAACGCGCGATAGCGACATTTTTTTCGGTCGTGCTTCTTTTCTGTTTCGTTTTGTCCGCTTGTGTGCAAGACTCTCCTCCGGAAATGGTTGTGAAATCCGGGTCAATGGATATTCCCACCTCTGTCGGTCTCAATAAATGGAATGGTGGTGTCGTAGATCGAGAAGATAACTTTAAGGTTCTCATGAAAGAGAAGACGCGAACAGACTTGCCGTATATTAAGGTGGGAGAGATCATCAGCATTGAATTGGATGGCACTGCTCCGGATTCCGTTATTCTTACCGATTCCGTCTTAAATGAGAATGGGGGAAACAAATACGGGGATGTGACTACAGAGGATATCCAAATTACATTCAAAAACAGAAAGGCCGAGTTTGAATTAAAAACGAATATGGCGTCTTTGCTGAGTTCAAACTCCGAAGATTATCTGCCGGGCAACTTAATCCGAGGATTCAAAATGACTTGTAAATGGGCAGAAAATGAATGTGAATATGCCTTCATCATTCGATCTGATGCAGGGTTTGCAAGGGAAAAGGATACGATTTAAACGCAAGCGCACGTCTTTGAAAAAATCCTGAATTAAAAACGGCGACATTGGGAAATATGGTATAATAGGGAAAGAAGCCGCAGTACATGGGATCGATGTGTGGAACGTCCACGCACGGAATGGAGGTTATGGATGAAAGTAGTTCTAACCAGTAAAAATTTGAGTGCAAGCGACCATTTGAGAGATACGATTGAGTCGAAATTCAGCAAACTTTCCAAATATTTTTCAAACGATATTGATGCAAATGTAACGTTGTCTATGGAAAAAGGTCGTCAGAAAATAGAAGCGACGATTTGGGCAAACGGAACGATTTTCCGTGCGGAAGATACAACAAACGATATATACAGCGGAATCGACAAGGTCGTAGACAAACTTTCGAGCCAAATGTCGAAATTTAAGAGCAAATTGATTAAAAAGCATAAGGACAGCAAGACCATTTTGTTTGACGATCTTCCGGAAGAAGCAGAAGAAGAACTCAGAATTGTCAAAACGAAGCAATTCGACTTGTTGCCGATGTCTGCGGAAGAAGCGGTTTTGCAGATGGAGCTTTTACAGCACGACTTTTTTGTATTCATGGATATGGATACGGAACAGATCGGGGTTGTATACCGCAGAAAAGACGGAGACTATGGGTTGTTGCAGACCAAAAACTAGAACTCTGCGTTTTGTGAAGAAAGCATGAGCGTTTCCGGAAAATTTCTGGAAACGCTCTTTTACATAGGTGAGGCTATTGAAAAAATGCTGCGTTTTCTGTATAGTGAAGTAAGCATTTAACGATCGCTTAGACAAGATTACGAGTATAGGTCGCTACATCGAAAACCGTTGAGATTCGAGCGATTTATTGACTGTATACGAAATAAAGGAAACAATATGCCGGATACGTTCGAGAATCTTATTTCCGGATTTGGACTCTGGGATTTCATAGATATAACACTGATCGCCTTTGTCATCTATAAAGTGCTGGGCTTTATCCGTGAAACGCGGGCAGAACAGCTGGTAAAGGGGCTCGTTATTCTTTTGGCTGCGACCTTTTTTTCCGGGTTTTTCCATCTCTATTCACTCAATTGGCTTTTGAAAGGCTTCATGCAATTTGGCGTAATTGCCTTAGTTGTTGTTTTTCAACCCGAATTGCGTCGCGGTTTGGAGCATGTCGGTCGTAGTAAATTATTTCGATCCAGATATGCCAATATGGACAAAGACGAGATTAAGTCTTTGGCATCTACCATCGTTCAGGCCGTCGATTTTTTCAGCGCAAATCGTATTGGCGCCCTGATTGTGTTGGAGCGGGAAATCAGTCTGACCGAATATACGGAATCCGGTGTTATGTTAGACAGTATGCTGTCCGCAGAACTCCTGAAAAATATTTTTATGGGCGATACACCACTCCATGACGGTGCGGCGATCTTACGCAAAAATCGAATCGTTTCGGCCGCCAGTATTTTGCCGCTTACAGACGGCGTGGGGCTTCCTGCGGAAATTGGAACGAGGCATCGTGCTGCTATTGGAATTACCGAGGTTTCTGATTCTTTGGCGATTGTCGTTTCGGAGGAAACGGGAATCATTTCCAATGCGCGAGAAGGAAAACTCACAAGGTTCTTGCAGGTCAAAACGCTTGAAAAACGTATTCTAAACCTTTACCTCGGCGAAGATTATTCTGCACCGACAGGCAGTGTTTTAAGAAAGGTGAGAAGACGTGCTCCAAAACAATAAATTCAATCTGGTTCTCTCTATCCTTATCGCGATTGCCCTTTGGGCATACGTTGTTTTGGCGATTGATCCCGTTGGAGAGGAACGATTCACCAACATACCTGTGAACATAACGAACGCGGATGCACTTACGGCGCAAGGACTTGCCATCGACTCGGAAGACGTGGGAACCGTAACGGTGACGGTTACCGGGAACCGCTCGGAGCTTGTTGATTTAAAAGAAGAACATTTCAAAGCAGTGGCAGATGTGCAGGGGCTTACATACGGGAATCATCATGTGACGGTGACGGTGGCAGCACCTCTGGGCTTAAAGGTTACGGACGTCAAGCCAACTTATATCACGATCTCCGTCGTGGATTTGAGTGAGGCAGACGATAAGGACGGGGCGGGTGCGCGCAGCACGGAAAAAGAAAAATAGAAAGAAATCGTAATCATCATGGGAAGATTATTTGGTACAGATGGAGTTCGAGGAATTGCCGGCGACGAATTGACGCCGGAACTGGCATGTGCGCTTGGGAAAGCAGGCACCAGTGTGCTTAGCAAAGAGACGCATGGGGGAAGCCCTTTGATTCTGATAGGGAAAGATACAAGAATTTCCTGCGATAT
>JAITTH010000118.1 GCA_031287295.1 Eubacteriales Family XIII. Incertae Sedis bacterium | reverse complement strand
GGCATCAAGCTCACGCTTTTCAATCGTCTTTTGTTTGCGATTCGCGAGCAAAGCATGAAGTTGTTGGTTTCGTCCAACATCGATAGCAACTCAAAGATTATCATCAATCGCAACATTATGGATCGTGTCATAGAGCTCATGCCCTACCTTCAGTATTCCGATCCGTATATTGTTACGGTAGAAGGGAAACTTTATTGGATCATCGACGGATATACAACGAGCGACGCATTCCCCTATTCGGAGCCCTACGGGTATGAAGCAGGTGGTTTGACCAATTACATTCGAAATTCGGTTAAAGTCGTCATTGATGCTTATTCGGGAGAGACAAATTATTACATTGTTGACGAAAGCGATCCACTTGCGATGACAATGGCAAGTATTTATCCCTCACTGTTTAAAGTACAGAAAGATATGCCGGAAGGAATCAAGGCGCATATCCGGTATCCTGCAACAATGCTGACGATTCAAGCAAATATTTATAAGAAGTACCATGTGAACGACATCAAGGTTTTCTATCAGGGCGAAGACCGTTGGGATATCGCGAACGAAAAAGTTGGCGCAGCCGAAAAAGAAGTACCCATGGAACCCAACTACTACATCATGAAATTGCCGGGCGAAGAGGATGTTGAATTTATCAATTCCATTCCGTATACGCCTATGAACAAGGTGAACATGACGGGACTTTTAATCGCGAGAAATGATGGCGAGCATTACGGGAAATTGGTATTGTTGCAACTTCCAAAGAGCAAAGTCATTTTGGGTCCGAGCCAAATTGACGCGCAGATTGCTCAGGACACTGAGATTTCCAGAGACTTTTCACTTTGGGAAAATTCGGGTTCTACCTATAGACGCGGAAATATGTTCGTAATTCCGATTGAAGATTCCATCATGTATGTCGAACCGATTTATTTGCAGGCAAGCGATAGTAGTCTTCCTGAAGTAAAACGTATCGTCTTATATTATGATGATCGCATTGCGTATGCAGAAACGCTGGCAGGTGCTTTGGACGATATGTTTGGCGAGGGTATTGGTGCCCAGCTTCAACTTACCGATCCGAACATTGATCTGGGCAATGTAGATTCATCGGGTGATGACACGAATCCATCCGGCATTGGAAGCGAGGGCGATAACACACAGATGAGCACGGATCAACTGATTGCATCCGTTATCGATTCCTATAACAATGCGCAGACAGCGCAAAAGGCAGGCGATTGGACGAAATACGGCGAAGAGCTGAAGAAGATGGAAAATTATCTAAAGCAACTCGATCCGGAAGCACAGTTTAACTGATGAAACGGTAGCAACGGACAAAGAAGGAAACGAGCAATGTTGGATCAAAAGCGCATCAGAGATCATTATGATGCGGTAAAGACGGCGGTTGAGTCAAGAGGTAAAGGCGATTTTGGATTGCCCGAAGTTCTTGTGCTCGACAAGCGTCGCCGTGAGTTGCTTTTAGAAGTAGAAAGCCTGAAAAACAAACAAAATGTAACATCCAAAGAGGTTCCGAAATTAAAAAAAGAAGGAAAAGACGTTGCTGATTTGCTTCTGCAAATGAAAACACTTTCCGAGGATATTAAAAGCAAAGATGTCCTTGTTTCGGAGACGGAAGAAGCGC
Source organism: Eubacteriales Family XIII. Incertae Sedis bacterium (assembly GCA_031287295.1). Classification (GTDB taxonomy): domain Bacteria; phylum Bacillota; class Clostridia; order Peptostreptococcales; family Anaerovoracaceae; genus JAISTV01. The sequence continues at coordinate 3,363 of JAITTH010000118.1, read as the reverse complement.
TGCGGAATGTTCTACTTGGCATTCCCAATACACCCAACGGCAATGTGCCCCTTGGCAAAGATGAAACCGAAAACCTGGAGGTTCGAAAATTTGGGCAACCGACGTCCTTCGATTTCGAGGCGAAGGCACACTGGGATATCGGAGTCGATTTGGACATTCTCGATTTCGAACGTGCAACCAAGATCGCCGGAACTCGTTTTACCGTTTACAAAGGTGCCGGAGCACGGTTAGAACGTTCGGTGATCAATTTTATGTTAAATCTGCATACAGAGGAGCATGGCTTTACGGAAATTTTACCACCGTTCATGGTAAACAGAGATGCGATGACCGGAACGGGGCAGCTTCCGAAATTTGAGGAAGACATGTTTCATGTGCCCGCGAAAGACTTTTTCCTGGTTCCGACGGCGGAGGTTCCCGTAACAAATCTCCACCGCGAAGAAATTTTAGACGGAGATGTGCTACCCATAAAATATACCGCCTATACACCTTGTTTCCGAAAAGAAGCCGGTAGTGCAGGCAGAGATACCAGGGGGCTTATTCGCGTCCATCAGTTCAACAAGGTAGAACTTGTGAAGTTTACGAAGCCGGAAGAGTCTTATGCAGAGCTTGAGAGTCTGACGGAGGCTGCAGAGCGGGTATTGAAATTGTTGGAGATTACCTACCGTGTCGTGACGCTCTCAACGGGAGATCTTGGATTTTCCTCTGCCATGACGTATGACATCGAAGTCTGGATGCCAAGTTATGGGCGTTACGTTGAGATTAGCTCATGCAGCAATTTTGAAGATTATCAGGCACGCCGTGCGGGAATCCGTTTTCGACGCGCCAATGGAGAAAAACCGGAATACGTTCATACATTAAACGGATCCGGGTTGGCCGTTGGTCGAACGGTCGCTGCGATTCTTGAAAATTACCAGCAAGCGGATGGGACCGTGCGTGTTCCGAAAGCCTTACAGTCGTATATGGGAATCGATATCATCGAGAAATGATGGACTTAAAAGACGGGGATAGACTGGAACTTAGAAAGCAGCATCCCTGCGGAGGCAAAATCTTTGAAGTATGCCGCATCGGTATGGATGTGCGCCTTAAATGTGAAACTTGCGGGGCGGACATTCATCTTTTACGTCGCGATTTAGAAAAGAGAATTAAGAGGAAGATTCCTTCTCATTGAGGCGAAATATCTGTCGTAGATAAATGAGTTCCTCAATGCGTAAAAGTCTGAGAAGCAACAGGTAGACAACAGACGCCACCAAAACGATAGCGCCCAGCAGAACCATGCGGGGCAGTATCCAATCATTTTCAGAAAAGAGTCTTTGCACTTCCCGAAACAATAACCATGTCCCGAAGACAGAAACACAGGCGGAAAAGAGTATTTTCATTACTTTATAAATGAATGTGCGACTGACAAGTTGAGGTGTTCTTTTCCGAATGACGACAAACAACAATATCGCATTGAAGAAAGATGCAATGCTCCATCCAAGTGTCAAGCCACCATTGGCAAGCGGATGAACCAACCATAGATTAAAAAGGATATTGATGATGAAAACAATGCCACCGATGAAGAGCGGTGTGCGTGTGTTATGCCGGCTGTAAAATGCGGAGACGAGGAAGGTTGTCATCATCGCGAACACCATTCCAATGGAGGCGTAAAAGAAGGCCGTGGAGGTGAGTTGCGTCGAGAATGTGCCAAAAGCACCGCGTTCATAAATAATCTGAACAATGACATCACTATACAGCATGGCACCCAGTGTGAACGGAATGCCGATAATGATGATCAGCGTAATACCCTGTGAAAAAATATTAGAGAAATTAAGATCGTCCTCTCTCGCGAAGGCTTTTGCCATTTTGGGATAGAGAACCGTAGAAATAATCGTCGTTGTTACCCCCGTGATTAAAGAAATCACCAAGTCCGCATAGCCGAGAGAAGCAATGCTGCCCTCCGGGAGTCCACTTGCGAGTGATTTGCTCACAATTTGATTGATTTGACCTACTGTAGAACCCAGAAAAACCGGTACAGCAAGAAGAAAAATACGTTTTACCGTGTCGGACATATGGAAGTCAAACGCATAGTGATATTTCTGGCGAAAAGCAAGAACTGTGATAACCAGACAGCGAAGTACCTGACCTAAGAAAAAGCCCAAAATCAAGAGTTTCGGATTTGTGGATTTGAAGGCAATGTAGGCAAAGAAAACGGCAGCTAAATTGAACAAATATCCCGCGACAATCGGCATGAGAAAGATGTTCTTGTATTTGAGGTAAGATTCGAAGATTCCGGAGGCAGACGTAAAAAGCGTGTAAGAGAACGTGATTTGTACGTAAAAAGAGGCAAGAGACGCCTTCTCACCCACCCATCCATTTGTCAGAAACCAGTGAATCGAAGAAAAAAACGAAGCATCTTGTGGCGCAGGAATTTCCGGCATCGTAAACAAGGTTACGATTTGGTGCGAGAAAAATATACCGATAAGCGAAGAGATAACGGAAACAATGAAGAGGATGTTAATAAGCTGACTCGTAAATCGGTTTGCACTGGCGATGCCCTCGGTTTCCATCTTTTTTGAAAACAGCGGAATAAAAGATGTCGCGGTTGCGCTCAAAATTCCGGCAAACAGCATTGACGGAATGCTATTTGCCAGATTCAAAGTATCCACAATGTAGGAAGTACCATAAAAAGAGGCGAGAATAATTTCTCTGACAAAGCCGAGAAACTTTGAAAGGAGTGTAAAAACGACCATCATGATTGCAATCTGTGCAGATGTGCGAATTTTCTTCAATAGAAATTTCCTCGACAAATGAGGTAGATGAACATTTCCCTCATCGTTTATACAATAAGTGCGATCGCTTCAATTTCCACAAGGACATCTTTTGGAAGTCGTCCGACTTGCACGGTGGAGCGTGCAGGAAGCTCCGGTCCCTGAAAATATTCTGCATAGGTGGCATTGAGTCCACCGAAATGATTCATATCGCTCAGAAATACGGTCGTCTTTAAGACGTTCGAAAAGGATGTTCCGGCTTCTTTTAAGATCGCCTCTAAATTCTGAAGGACGCGGTGGGTCTGCTCTTCTATGGTGCTTCCTACAATTTCTCCACTCACAGGATCTAACGGTATTTGACCTGAGACGAAGAGTAAATTTCCGGCTTTATTTGCTTGCACGTAAGGACCAATGGCTGCGGGGGCATCGATTGATGCAATCATTTCTTTGTTCATTTTTTTCTCCCATTCGTTGCGGAAACGTATCCGACAAGACCACCCTTTTCGATGAGGTTCGACATAAACTCTGGGTACGGCTCCGCTTGATACACTTCTTGTTTTGTTTTGTTTGTAATCTTTCCCGTTTTGAAGTTTACGGTTATTTCATCCCCGGCGTC
>JAITTH010000005.1 GCA_031287295.1 Eubacteriales Family XIII. Incertae Sedis bacterium | reverse complement strand
ATTTTCAATGACCATCACCGTAGCATTTTTTACATCAATCCCCACTTCAATGACCACGGTCGAAACCAATGCCTGAATGCTTCCCTTGTAAAAGGCATCCATGATCTCTTCTTTTTTTTCGCGTTTCATCCCGCCATGCAAGAGCGCAACGCAAATCCCTTCAAAACGCGCGTCCATCTCATGGGCAAGACCTTCCGCAGAGCGGATGCCCATCTCTGCCCCCTCTGCTTCCTCCTCAATGCGCGCTGCGACAATATAGGCCTGACGCCCTTCGCGAATCTGCTTTTCCACGAAATCGTAAACGTCATCGCGTCGCCCTGAAGTGAGCGCCTTCGTGAGAATCGGTCTACGCCCCGGCGGACGTTCATCGATGACAGACATATCCAAATCGCCATAGAGAATAAATGCCAGCGTACGTGGGATGGGCGTCGCCGTCATGACAAGAACATCCGGCGCGAGACCCTTTTCTTTGAGTCCGATTCGTTGCTCGACGCCAAAACGATGCTGTTCGTCGGTAACAACCATTCCGAGATTGGAGAAATGCACATCGTTTTGCAGCAGTGCGTGCGTTCCGAGAATCAGGTGCGCATCTCCGGATTGTATCTTTTGCAGGACCTCTCGCTTTTCCGCGACTTTCAGAGATGCTGTGAGGAGCACAATTTGAATCGGATTTCCGTTTGCCGAAACGTTGGCAAAAAGTGTGGAAAGACTCTCAAAATGCTGTCTCGCCAGAATTTCCGTCGGAACCATCATTGCCGCCTGATAACCACCACATACGGCCTTGTACATGGCCGCAGCCGCAACCGCAGTCTTCCCGGAACCAACATCGCCTTGTATGAGACGGTTCATCGGAAACGGTGTTTCCATATCGCGAAAGACCTCTTCTATCGTGCGGTTCTGTGCCCCTGTGAGTGCAAAAGGAAAAAGCGCCTGCACGTTCGAAAGCGATGGAAATGCGGGAAACGCAATCGCATCCCGGCTGTCTCTCCCGCGTTTGGACTTTGCCATAAGCAGACCGGTTTGCAGAAGGAAGAGTTCTTCATAGATCAGCCGATACCGCGCATCCTCGAGTGCCTTGTGATCGGCGGGAAAGTGAATGTTGGCAAGTGCCTTCTCGATTCCGACCAGTTTTTCCTCTTCCAAAATGACATCCGGCAGGTATTCGGAAAAATAGGGAAGCGCCGCCAGTGCTTCCCTGTGCCATTTGCGCAAATCACGCTGCGACAAGCCCGCTTTTAGGGCGTAAATCGGAACAATGCCTTTGAGAGAGACTTCGTCTACGCCCTCAGGTAGAGATTCAAAATCCGGATGAATCAATTGGAAACGCCCGAAACGGATTTCCGGCGTTCCGAAAAAAAGAAAGCGCCGATGCGGCACAAATACATTCGAAATCCAGGTTGCGTTAAAAAATACAATTTCCACCGCACCACTTTCGTCTCCGACAAGAATCGAATACGGGACTTTTTTTCTGCCGGGCGCATACCGCCCTTTGCTGCCGGAAGAGAGAATCTCACCGATGAACGCCGCCGAAACACCTTCAGACAGCGACGAAATTTTAACGAAGTTTGTTCGATCTTCGTAGGCTCTGGGGTAGGCGTAAAGGAAATCTTCCGTGGTGAAAAAACCCAACGCATTCAGAAGCTGCTCTTTCTTGCGCCCAACGCCCTTGATGGAAGCAATCGGCGATTCCGGGAGTAAGGCTCCTACCGATCGGCTTCTCGTTGGAGGCGCAAGACTATTTGTCGGCATAGGTGGTTACCTCTGTACGATTTTTCAGAAGTTTGCGTGAAAGAACGCCGGTAATCACAATATCGACCCGATCCACGCGGCAACCGATTATGCTTGGAATATCGCGCCTTATGGCTTCTGTCAACACCTCGGCTGTTCCCCGAATGCTTGTTCCGAAGCGGAGAATAAAATACAAACAAAGGTCTAGTGTATTGTCTTCTTCGCGATAGTTTGCCTCTAAAAAGCTCGTGTCTTCACTCATTTCTTTCATGAGGTTTCTGTGCAGACGCCCTTTTGCATCCGAAAAAAACACGCGCTTCTCATGCGCGGAAACGATGTTTCGGACAATCTTTGCCACAATTGCCTTATCAAAAGAAATACTTCCATATTCTGTTATCTTCTTATATAGCATAAGCAATTCTAACATATTTCGCCGAAAATGTTCCTGCTTCCGGCGAATTTTCGCAGCCCACTCCGAGGCGAATCCGTACCCCGTTCGTCGTCCACGCATCTATGAAAAAATCGAAAAAATCGACCAAACACATCGGTTTCGTCGATTCTTCAACAAAGCAAACTACTTGGAAACTGCGACTAGATTGCTCTCGCCACTTTCCCGGACCGGAGACATGCCGTACAGACATTCAAGCGCTTTACGGTGCCGTTTTCACGAACCCGAACCGATTGAATATTTACGTTCCACTTTCTCTTGGTATGTCTGTTTGAATGAGAAACATTATTGCCGGAAGCTTGTCCTTTTCCGCAAATTGCACATTTCCTTGACATGGTCGTCCCTCCTTATGTTCTAACGCCGAATCCTTTACCCGGCTGTCGTGTTCTGAAATAGATTACCGTTTGACAACGGACGCGAATAAATATACCACATCTTTTATACGAAAGCAAGACAGATTTTGGTTTTCATTTCATAAATAATATGCCATAATAGGAACATGCGAAAACTTCCGATGAAAAAAGCAACGCCACTATTTCTTGTTGTATTTCTCCTTTTTTTAACAACCTTTGTCTTCTTTGGATGTGAATCTCAAAAGACAGAGTCTACCGATATTTTCACACCTGAATTTGTCTATTCTTACTATTTGGGCGTTTGCGGAATTCCCAGGAGCGGAGAAGACTATCCGAAAGCAATCAATGAATATATTGTAAAAGCTGCCGAAAACACAGGCTTACAGCCTATTTGGGACGATGCAGGCAATGTGATTGTGGAAATACCCGCAAGTGCAGGAATGGAGAATCTTCCTGTTACCATTCTGCAAACCCGGACAGATGCAAACATCGACATTTCACCCGCCATCCGTTTTGATCCGACCTCACAAGGTGTCGATATCTACCTTGACACGTTCGGCAACATCAGTGCCACGCAGATGTCTATGGGCGCAGACAGTGCCGTCGGTATCGCATCGCTGATTGCACTGATGCATCTTGAAGACCCTCACGGTCCCATGCGCCTCTTGTTTACCGCCTATGGCTCGAGCACCATGTCCGGCGCAGCCGGGCTCGACAAGAAATACCTGGAAGGCGATCTGCTCATCAACGTCAATGAAATATCTCAAGATAAAATACGAATCGGAAGCAAATATGCGAAGCTGCTTACAACATCTTCGGCGCTGGAATCTGCTGCCGTCAAAAATCGCAGTGCCTATGTGGTTGCGGTTTCGGGTGCCTATGCGCATTCAGGCGACGGTGAGCTGCAACCGACCAATCCCGTTGCCATCCTGTCTGAAATTCTCAGCACAACAAAAGCAAGTGGCATCTTCTATGAGCTTTCGTCGTTCACAACAGAAGGGAATTCCTTGCAGGCGCCAAACCAGGCAGTCGCCGTGGTGATTCTCAACGACTACGAACAGACACGATTCCGACAAATATTCAACAGTGTAGCACGCGAATACAGCAAATCCAACGATAACAGTACACATGTATTCGACATTCGTATGATCGAAACCATTCTGCCCGAAAAATGCATCTCAAACGCAGATTTAAATCGGCTGATTGCCTGTCTGTTTAGCCTTACCAGCATCGATTTTTCCCTGCAAAACGATGTTTTACCCACACTTACAGTAAGTCATTTTTCCATCAACCCCGAAAGTTTTTCTTGCAGCTTTTTCATCGAGGCAGATTCGGAAGAAGCCTTAGACGCCGCACTTCTTGAACAAGTCGCAATCGAAAAATTGTCCAACATCCATTTTGAGAGCAAATCGAGCATTCCCGGCGCCATGCCTCCGAAAGAGAATGAGACGATTGAACTTTTGGCCCAGGCATTGAATGAAAATTCCGGACAGGAAATTTCGGTGATGCCCGCCACGAACATCGGAGAACTCGGTTATTTTTACACGACCAACCCAAATCTTCAAGTGGTTTCCATCGGAATGCAGATCGACAACGCAGATCATATTTACGAGTCCATCAAAGAAAAAAACCTGCCGATTGCAGCAAACACCATCGCAAGCTATTTCAAAAACCTGACGCGTTCTCTTGCTTCCTCCTCTTGAAAATAGTTGCTCCGACTTTTCCTTTGCCTCATGTAACAAAGCAATGCTAGCTGAAACATTCTTCCTGTGGTAGGATGTTTTTAGAAGTTATTTCTTGAATTTCAAAAAAATGTAGGAGGACAATTCATATGACAGAAAAAAAATTCTATAAATGTAATCACTGCGGAAATCTATTGGGTGTCGTCAACGATTCGGGGCTCGTTCCGGTATGTTGTGGCGAAGAAATGCAGGTACTCAAAGCGAACACAACCGATGCAGCCACGGAGAAGCATGTTCCTGTCATCGAGAAAAACGGAGATACGGTCACCGTAAAGGTCGGCTCTGTCGAACATCCGATGTTGGAAGAGCATTTCATTCAGTGGATTGCCATTACGTCCGACGGAATTACGCAGAGAAAACCGCTCAACCCGGGTGAAAAACCCGAAGCAACCTTCAAAGTCGTAGGCAACTCGACCGTAACTGCATACGAATATTGCAATCTACACGGTCTGTGGGCTGCCGAAGCTTAAGCGAAAGGAGCTTGCTCGTTTTTTCTATCGTTCCCTGAGAATGAAGCGTGACGAAAGCTCAATGTGCTTTGTGAAGGGGAAATTATCGTAGACTTTTAATACATCCAATCTGTAGCCGTTCTCTGTGAGGACGGCTGCATTTTGCGCAAAAGTTTTGGGATTGCAACTGATGTAAAGAATCTCATCCACGCGGTAGCCGATGATTTTCTTAAGCGCCTTCGGGTGCATCCCCATGCGAGGCGGGTCCACGACGATGAGATCGGGATGTTCGTTCATACCTTCCAAAACTTCGAAAGCGTCCCCTTCGAGAAAACGACAGTTTGAGACATTGTTTCGGGTAGCGTTTTCTTTTGCGGCGTGAACCGAAGCTGCAACAATTTCAATACCAATGACCTCTTTTGCCTTGCCGGAAAGTGCCAGCGAAATCGCACCGGTGCCACAATACAAATCGAAAACCTTCTTTTCTTCGAGAACGGGAATCATCTCCAGCGCCTCGGTAAACATACGTTCCACAGCAGCTGTGTTTGTCTGGAAAAACGAGAGTGCATTGACGCGGAAGTGCCGATTCATCATTTTTTCCTCGTAATAGGGCACTCCATAAAGCAGACGCATTTCATCCGAGGCGACCACATCTGCCCTGCCGTTATAGATCGTATGAAGAATGCCGACGATACGATTTTCCGTCTCGAGCGAAAGAAGCAGATTGACGAATGCCTCTGCATCGAGTGTTTCCTCGTCGGTCGTCACAAGATTAATCAGCAGCTGTCCCGTATTTTCGCCTCGACGGAGCACAAGAAACCGAAGAAAGCCCTTATGCGTGCGCTTGTGATGAAAACTGTGTCCCGATGCGCGCATCGCGGTGAGCACGCTGCGACGAATGAGGTCGAAATCCGGTGGCACGATTTGGCAGCCATCCGTTTCAATGACAGACATATAGCTCTTTTTTCGATGAAGCCCGAGCGTCATGGGACCCTCTTTTACTTCATCCCCAAAACTGTATTCCATCTTGTTTCGATAGGCGTAAATATGCGGACTTGGTTTGCTACCGGTGTATTCTCCACAGAGAAGCTTCGACTGAAGCAGGTAGTTCAGAACTTCTTCATTCTTTCTTTCTAATTGCTGTGCATACGGAACGCCCTGATAGGTGCATCCGCCACAGATTTCCGCGTGTGGACAGAGACCTTGCGTCATTGTCCACCCAAGGCCAGCTTGTCGAGATTGTTCAAATCGTAGGGTGTCTCCTGGTAAACATAGTTTAACCAGTTTGCGAAAAACAAATTGGCATGACCACTCCAACGAACCACCACGCGGTCGCTTGGGTCGTCATTTTGGAAGTAATTCTTAGGAATCTGCGTATCCATGCCCTTGGCTTTGTCGCGTTCATATTCCAATTTGAGCGTATTCCAGTCGTATTCGGAATGTCCTTGGAGGAAAAGCATTCTCTTGTCCCGCGTCATGAGCATATGGATGCCCGCCGCTTCCGATTCGACAAGAATCTTCAAGCGTGGTTCTTTTTCGACATCTTCGCGCCGAATCTGCGTATACCGGGAATGCGGCACGTAAAACACCTCGTCGAAACCCCTCGTAAATTCTGAACGACTGTCGGTTGCACGGTGCTCAAAAACGCCGAAAAGCTTTTTTTCCATAGGTGCCTTGTCAATCCCAAAATGATAATACAGACCGGCTTGCGCACCCCAGCACAGATGCAGCGTGCTGAAAACATGCTGCTTGGAGTATTCCATGATCTCGGTAAGCTCTTTCCAATAATCCACGTCTTCAAACGGTATTGTCTCGACAGGCGCCCCGGTGATAATCAGTCCATCCAAATGCTCCTTCTTGATCTCATCGAATGTGAGATAGAAGGTTTTCAGATGTTCGATATTGGCATGCGTCGGCGTATAGCTTTCGGTGGTGAGCAGCTGGAGATCGACTTGAAGCGGCGTATTCGCAAGCACACGAATAAGCTGCGTTTCGGTAATTTCTTTCAACGGCATCAGATTGACAATCGCGATTTTCAGCGGGCGAATATCCTGAATCGCACCTCTGTCTTTGTCCATCACGAAAACATTTTCTTTGGCTAAAATATCATATGCGGGCAAACCGCGTTGAATCAGTATCGGCATGTTTCCTCTTCGTTTCAGATTCGAGGCCGGTCACCTCGTGCGACCCAACCATTCGTTTTATCATACAACAGTCTTGTAATACTTTGCAAAAAAATCACGGCGGAGCTCGTTAAAATCTCCAGACTCAATTGCCTGACGAATCTGCTCCATCAGCCTT
>JAITTH010000075.1 GCA_031287295.1 Eubacteriales Family XIII. Incertae Sedis bacterium | reverse complement strand
AAACTGTTTTATAATCTTTGTCCGAAAGAGGTCTGCCGAGTGCCTTTTCGATTCTCCGAAACATCGTACGCACGGACTTTTCTTCCAATACCGTCGCACTGCCCGAATGAACAGCGTCGGAAGAACGTTGTCCTACAAAAAGTCCACCTTTGAGATCGATAAATTCTATGGTGTAATAACCATCTTTTGTGCTTGGAACTTTACGGCGAATCAAACGTTTTTGCTCAAGATAGGCCCAAGCAGAAAGCACGTCCTCGACCTTCAATCCCAGATCGCGAGCAATGCTCTCTTCCGTTGCGGGCGCGTCCCCTGCCATCGTACGCATATAGGTATACAAATACACTCGAACAAAATCGCCGGGCATCCGCAACATGTATTCCCCTAAAAAGACATTGGGTATCGGCGTGTCGTTTAGAAAGTAGTTTCTTGATTTTTCGCGTTTAAACTTCACGAAATGATCTCTTCTCGTATAATGGTCTGATCGCGTCGCGGTCCGACGGAAACGATTTTCACAGGAATTCCTGTAAGCGTTTCGATTTCCTTGATATAGACTTTGGTTTGCTCCGGGAGCTCTTCCCACGTCCGACATCCTGAAATGTCGGTTTCCCAACCTTTGACCGTTTTGTATACCGGCGTGCATTCCTGTAGTGTTTTTAGCGAAGCCGGGAAATTTTCTATGATTTTTCCCTTATGCTCATACGCATAGCAGACATGAATTTCCGGAAATACATCCAACACATCCAGAAGCATGAGCGCAGTTGCGGTTGTCCCATTCACCCTTGCCGAATAACGAACAACGACGCTGTCGAACCATCCACAACGTCTGGGTCTACCTGTTGTTGCCCCATATTCGTTTCCACGTTCGCGAATAAGACCTCCGGTTTCGTCTAGCAATTCTGTTACAAACGGACCTTCGCCTACGCGCGTTGTGTAAGCCTTTGTAATGCCTACAACCTCTTCGATTCTGCCTTCACCAATGCCCGAACCCACAGGGAAGCCTCCGGAAACAGGATGCGAGCTCGTAACATAGGGGTACGTGCCCAAATCCAAATCGAGCATGGTTCCTTGCGCACCTTCAAAAAGAACCGTTTTCTGATCCAACATCGCTTCATGCAGCATGACGCTCGTGTCGCAAACATAAGGCTTCAGACGTTCGGCATATTCGATATATTTTATAAGAATTTCCTCTTTGTCCAAAGGTTCTTCTTTGTATAATTTCGTGATTATTTCATTTTTTGCATCAATCTGTGCGGAGAGCTTTGTTCGAAAATCGGAAATATCCTCCATATCGCAAATGCGAAGACCGCTTCTTTCAATCTTATCCATATAGCAGGGACCAATGCCCTTGAGGGTTGTCCCGATATTTTCGGTGCCCCTCGCGTTTTCTGCCAAAGCATCCAACTTTTTGTGATAGGAAAAAACAATATGGGCACGGTCGCTGAGGAAAATCTTTCCCTTTGTCTCGATCCCATCATCCTCTAATTTTCTCAGTTCGTCAAAAAACCCTTCCGGGTCAAACACCACGCCATTTCCGATGATGTTTTTTGCATTTTTATTTAATATCCCGGAGGGAACCAGATGAAGCGCATACTTTTTTCCCTCGATCACAACCGTATGACCGGCATTGCTGCCACCTTGTGCACGCACGACAACATCTGCCTTTCCGGCAAGATAGTCGATTACTTTACCTTTGCCCTCGTCTCCCCACTGCGCGCCGATCACTGCGATGTTTTTTGCCATTGATTTGCCTCCATCATTGCCATTCTTAAAACGGGAGATCTTCTTCCTTGGTGAAACTGGCACTTGAAAACTTCGTGTACAATCCCATCCAGGTTAATTTGATTTTCCCGGTTTCCCCATTTCTATGTTTCTCTAAAAGAAGCTCTCTATATCCATCGTCGTCTTCTTCGTTTTTGTTTTCGTTGTAAATAAACATGACGATATCTGCATCTTGCTCAATTGCGCCCGACTCTCGAAGATCGGAAAGAACAGGTCTCGGCTCTCTTCTGCCTTCAACGTTTCTGGAAAGCTGCGACAGCAGGATGACGGGGCAATCCATTTCTCCTGCAAGCTGCTTCATCATGCGCGTAAGAATGGCGATTTCCTGTGCCCGCGAATCCGGTCTCAGTTCTGAAGCCGCACCCCCCGTAAGGTGCATGAGTTGCAAATAATCAACGATGATGAGATCCAGTCCTTCTTTGGATTTCATTCTCCTGCATTTGTTTTTGATTTCGCCGATCGATATTCCGGATACAGCGTCCACGATACGAATTTTTGTTTTGCTGAGTTCCTCGGCCGCTTCTTCCACGCGGCGTCTTTCTGCTGTGTCGTTAAACGCCTTCCCACTGCGAATGCGCTCAAGGCTAACCGAGGATTGTGTACTGAGCAGTCTCTGGGTGAGCTGTATTTCCGGCATTTCCAGCGAGAAAATCATGACGGTTGCTTCGCTCTTTTTTGCGGCGTTCAGGGCAATGTTCAAAGCAAAGGAAGTCTTCCCCATGCCGGGTCGTGCCGCAAGAACAATCAGATCTGAATTCTGAGATC
>JAITTH010000065.1 GCA_031287295.1 Eubacteriales Family XIII. Incertae Sedis bacterium | reverse complement strand
GTTTGTCTTTTTCGATCAGCGCAACGGCTTCTCGCACAGAAATGTTCTTTTCTTTTGCCAAGTCGTACGGATTGACAGCCTTTTCTTTAGCGCCGGAGGCAACGGCGGCTTTTTCTTTTCTCCACTTGTTGATGATTGTAAAACCGATCATGCAGACGATCATGATGACCATGAGCAGCATATATACTTTGGTGTTTCCCGCTGTATCGACGGTTTGGAATGGAATGACCGTGTTGGAACCCAACAGGTTTCCCTCACTCGATTTCAATTTTTTGGAAATGGTGAGTTTGTAAACGCTTTTGGGTTCGAGACTTCCGCTTTTGGGTTTTGCGGTGACGAGAATATAGTTGGCATCGCTGGATTTATCTGAAAAGTATACTTCGACAGGAACTTTTTTGTTTTTGCTGTCCGTAAGCGTAAAGCACGTTTTGTTGACTTTACGAAGATCTTTATCGGAAACGTTTTCAGTGAAATAGAGTTTGATGCCGACATTTTGAACCGGCATATGAGTTTCGGTACCGTCTATATGTGGATAACTCTCTTCAAGTTGCAGCGTGCCGGAGGTGCTTTTTTTTGAGGATTCTTCAGCCGCAGTGGCGATGCTTGTCGATAGTGGTACGACCAGCAATACAATCGACATCCATATGGCTAAGGCGGAGATTTTGGTGAATCGTCTCATTTTGTTACTCCCATTTGTGATTCTTCTTTTTGTTTTCTTGTGCGCAAATGTGAAAAAAATGATTTCAACAAGTCGGCGCAATCGTCGCGGAGAATTCCTTGTTCGTAAACAAGGGTATGATTTAAATCTCCGGCTGTTAGGATGTCTTTTACACTTCCGGCTGCTCCGCTTTTAGGGCTTTCGCAACCGACATATACTGCGTCAAGCCGAGACAAGACACAAGCCCCTGCGCACATGACGCAAGGCTCTGTTGTCACATACATCTCGCATCCGAGCAGTCGCCAAGCACCAAGAACGCGTGCCGCCTCTCTTATCGCGATCATTTCCGCATGTAGAGTTGGGTCTTGTTCTGCCTCTGTACGATTGTATCCTTCCGCGATGATTTGTCCTTCTCGGACAATGACCGCGCCTATGGGTACATCGCCTGCTTTTGCAGCCTTCTTTGCCATGGCAATGGCTACTCGCATGAAGCTTTCTTTGGTTTCTTGATCGATGTTTTTCATGTTTGACATGTCAAAAAAGAATACCATAGAACGGGGTTGAATACAAGATATAACGACCGACTCCATCGGAATGTTTCACCAATGTTTCTTCTTGTTATGGCAATGTAACACCGTTGTCATTGACTTGGAAACGAAAAGATAATTATAGTAAGAACATGGATAAAGCATTTTTCAGTAAAAATAATCCGAAGAAGAATCCGCGGTTGGTTTCCATTCGCGACATGGTGGTGTTTTGCTTTGCATTTTTGGCACCACTGTCACCGACTTTTTTCTATGCTCGGGCAGCAGGAGCTTCTGGCGGATCGCTCGCCTTTGGTTATCTCATTGCCGCAATCTTGGTTCTGTTGACCATTCTTTCTTTTAGGAAGTTTATAGATCAAGTTCCCGGAGAGCCTTCGTCGTTAGCCTATGTTGCCAAAGCAATCCATCCTCTTGCGGGTTTTGCGAATGGGTGGAGTTTTCTTCTCTTATATCTCGCTGCGCCTGCTGCAGCCTTCATTTTCTCTGCAAATTTGATGAAGTCGGTTGCCCCGGGCATTCCCGTCATCGTTTGGATTGTCCTGCTTGCGCTCATTGCCTTGGGCGTAAATTTCATCGGTACGCGGGGGGTCAATACCGGAAATCTACTGTTATTCGCGATATCGTTTGCCTTTGCGGCAGTTTTTATCCTAGTCTGTTTCATGGCAGCGAGCAAAGGACTTGGAATCGGAAAATTATTCTCTTCAAAACCCTTTGTGGGTGTTGATGCGGGATTCGGCGGGCATTTTTCTGCGGTTGCGCTTGCAATCGGATCGTTGCTCGGCATTGAGGCGGTAATGACGGTCTCGGCAGGAACGGACGAAAGCAGAAAGAAGTTAAAAATTGCGCTCATGATTGCCGCAATTGTAATCAGCATTTTCTTCTTCTTGCAGGTGTATGCAGCACAATTGGTCTGGCCGGATATTGAAACACTCACCGATGATACGGCAATGCTTTCCGTTGCACGTCGTGCCGGGGGTTCGCCTATGGTTCTTTTGCTACTTTTTTCGATTCTTACATCCGCGACGGCGGTTGGCGTTTCGGGTCAGTTGGCTGCTGCTCGTATGTTAGAGACATTTGGTGATACAGATGCACTTCCGCAATCTATCTTTGCAACACAACAGCGTAGAAGTGGTGCACCGATCATCAACCATGTCATTGTGTTTGCGATTACCGTGATTACGGGAATTACGGTTTCTTCTGTGACCACGCTCCTAGAGCTCGTTCGATTCGGAGGTCTTCTCGGTTTTGTTCTGATGAATTTTGCAACCATTCGATATTTTTGGCTGAAGAAAAAAAATCAGGAAAAAGATCTTCTTTTGGGGCTGATTTTCCCGGCAATAGGGTTACTCACGAGTTTAGGCTTTATCGTAACCATAAAACCCATTGTGCTTATCATCGGATTTGTATGGGTTGTTATCGGTGCAGTGACACAGATTGCTTCGATTCAGGAAGCGTTGAGTGAGCGGGTGAGCAAGCCATCGCCTGCACGGAAAAAGGGTAAACACGTGCCTTTCATGGCAAAGTCTCAAAACGATTTGGACGATGTGCTGTTTTTGGATGAGAACGACCGCGAAGACAGCGAAGAGGAGGAAATCGTTGCACAAAAGGGACCAAGAGCTGCTCGCCAAAAACCGGGAAAAGAAAGCAGAGAAGACGCCATTGCGAGAAAGCTCAGTGCTGCATTTGATGGTATTCCCGACGAGCCTTCGGGTGGTGATATTTTCGATTTGCCAAGCAGTGAAAGTGACGGAGAAGATTACAAGGAAATGCAGGAGATGTTTTCTTTCTTAGAGGAAGATACCACATCAGAGGATCCTTTCGAATTCGAAGCTTCTCATCGATATCAGGCAAATGAATTTTTTGGAGAAGAAGAGCGCGAGCCTGAAGAGGAGGAGCCTCTATACGACGAGCCTGCATACGACGAGCCTGCATACGAAAAGCCTGCATACGACGAGCCTTCGTATCGCGATCAGGAATACATCGAAAAGAAATATCTCAAAAAAGAAGCGCCACGACCGGTCCAAAGGGAGGCTTATTCGGAGAGCATCGACGAACAGCTTGCGAGAGCGCAATCGGTGCAAGTTGACAATACCGATATTTTGAATCAGATCCAAAAAATTGTCTCCGAAGGTGCGCGTCCTAGCGATGCAGCTGCATCGAAGCCCAAAACGAGAGAATCTTCGGGCGAGTCAATGATGTTCCGAAAGTCCGCAGCGGCTTCTGTCCAACCAAAACCGGCTCGCGGTGATGCAGAGCCAGAGATGCATTGGAGCTCTGTTTCGGCAACGCCTAAGGATGAAGCCACCATGTGGCGAAATCCGCATGCCCCTCGGAAAAATGAAGAGATTGTCTGGGATACGCCGGTTGAATCGCCGGAACCACCAAAAGCTACCCAGAAAAAAGAAGAGTTTCATTGGGAGTAAAATCTTTTGCAGTTTGATTTGATCGTTGCATTTATTCTGCTGGTTTTTATCGGCATTGGTTTCAAGAATGGCGCAGTCTACACGCTATTTCACGTTTTTGGTTGGCTTGTTTCCCTCCTTGTTGCGATTTTCACACATCGCTTCGTAGAAAACTTTCTTCGAGATCATACAGGGCTGTACGCGAGCTATTACGCCAAGATTGAGGAACTTTGTGAAAAAGTTGCCGGAGATCAAATCGCATCCTCAATAGAAAAGTCGCCTTCCGTGCTCGCCGATTCCATCGAGAACCTTGCCAAAAAGACGATTTACAATACTGCGCTTGCGATTGCGGATGTGACGTTTGCCATTCTGATTTTTATCGCGATCATCATCCTTGTAAAGTTGTTGATGTTTCTTCTGACTCGTTTGTTTTCCAAAAGGCATCGGGAGGGTTTTACCGGGGCAATGGATGGTCTTATGGGTGCGCTGCTCGGCGCTGTTCAGGGGCTCTGCCTCGTCTTTGTATTGTTGACGTTGTTTGCTCCTGCAACGCTTGCGATAAAGCCCGATTCCTATGAGGATATGAATCGCATACTGAATCGTTCGATGTTGACGAAAATTCTTTATAACCGAAATCCCATTATTAAAATTGCGGGAGATGACATGCCGGAAGGTTTTGTGCTTTCCGATTATCTCGATCCGGATCAATTTGCGTCGTTTCAATTGGACGAAATCGAATAAACCCCCTCTCTTTTTTGGCTTATCGCAAAACGAGTGTACTTTTGAATAAATTTACGCTGTCTTTACACAATCCACATATGAAAATGTCATAATTCTAAGGAGCACTGATTAAAGAATCGGTGAGACCACCGAAAACAGAGAAAGAGGTATTTCTTGAAGAATAAGACAAAAATAATAGCTACAATTGGACCTGCATCGCAGGACAGAACAACGCTTGCAGAACTTTTACGTGCAGGGATGAATGGTGCACGTTTGAATTTTTCTCATGGAAATCATGCGGAACAGGCAGAGAAAATACAGTTGATCAAGGAGACCAGCGCGACTTTACAGATTCCGGTGGCGATTATTCTCGATACAAAAGGTCCCGAAATTCGAACGGGAAAATTTGAGGGAGGCAAGGTCTCGCTCACGAAGGGAGAAACGTTCACACTTACAACAAAAGAACAGCTTGGCAATCAGAAGGGTTGCAGTGTTTCTTACGAAGGAATCATCACAGATGTCCGTCGCGGAGACACCATCCTCATCGATGATGGGCTCATTGCGCTTACCATTAAGGACATCAAACCCAATGAAATTATGACCGAAATCGAAAACGACGGCGAGCTCAGCGATCACAAAAGCATCAATTTGCCGGGAACGCATGTGAATCTGCCTTCCTTAACAGAAGACGATAAGAAGGATATTTTGTTCGGAATTACGCACGATATCGATTATGTCGCAGCGTCATTCACACGGACGGCGGAAGACGTTCTGCGTCTGCGTGCCTTTCTCGACAACCATGAAGGGAAGGAGATCCGCATCATTTCGAAGATCGAAAACAAAGAAGGCGTAAATAACATTGATGAAATCATAGAGATCAGCGATGCGGTGATGATTGCACGTGGCGATTTGGGTGTAGAGATCCCGCAAGAGCAGGTTCCCATTCTGCAAAAGGAAATCATTAAAAAATGTAACCGGAAAGGGCGCCTTGTCATTACCGCCACACAAATGCTGGATTCCATGATTCGCAACCCGCGTCCGACGCGTGCAGAGGTTGCCGATGTTGCCAATGCCATTTTTGATGGGACAGATTGCGTCATGCTTTCCGGAGAGACCGCGACAGGCGAATATCCGGTGAATGCTGTTCAGATGATGGCGAGCGTTGCGGCGGCGGCGGAAGGGGATATTGACTATCCGAAAAGAGGTCGTGCCATTCGCGAAGCCATGGACGATACCATTACAAAGGCCGTGGGATTTTCAGCTTGCAGTGCCGCGGAAAGCCTTTGTGCGCGTGCCATTCTAACCCCCACAACATCCGGCTATACAGCAGCTGTTATGGCTTCGTTCCGACCGGATGCGCCGATTGCTGCCTATGCCACAACCGAGCGTGTGATGCGACGCATGACGCTGTATTGGGGTGTACAGCCGTACTACCATGTATTTACGGACGATGCAGAGGGCTTTTTCCAAGATACCATTGGCGATGTTCTTGCCAAGGGCAGTGTGGAGAGTGGCGACTATGTCATTTTGGTTGCCGGCCATCCTTTTGGCATCGGAGGCACCACGAACATGATGCGTGTACAAAAGGTCTAATCCTCTCACGAAAGTCTTCCATATCAGCAGGGTACCCGTTGAAATTCAGCGGGTTTTTTGTTGGCGCAGCAAAGATATATTTTTTTCGTGAAAGCTACGCAATTCAAGTGTATAATAATGCAAAGATAGTTATTTATTGGAATTTTAAATCATCAAGGGGGACCGTCCTTAGGGGGTGTAGGGATTGTCAATAAGAGTTCGGGTAACGATTATCATATCGCTTATTGTCGCTATTGTGTGCGCGGCAAATTTGGGCGTAAGCTTGTTTCTTACGCAAAAACATCTTTTGGAGACATCCAAAGCCGATATTCGTGTGGTTGCCGATGTTGCGAATGAATATGTGACAACGGCAATTGACTTGATAAAGGCAGATGCCATGACCATCTCGCAGGAGGTGGATGATGCTCCTGAGGGTGATTTATTGAAGAGACTTGAAACGGAATTGGGGTATTATGCCAACTTCCAGGCACTTGCGGTGCTAACCGAAGACGATGTTGTTGCGGCGCATGGACGAAACCCCATGTCGGAGGATCTCCTCAACTCTCCTGCCGCGCTCAGAGCCCTTGATGGGAAAAGAGGCATTTCCAGCACCTATATTCTGATGGATGGACACATCGTTTTCTACGTATGCGCACCTATGGATGGAAACCGTATTTTAGCGGCAACGGTAGACGGGATGTATTTCACGAAATTGATTGAGCAGTTCCAATTATGGGATACGGGATACCTTTTTATTCTTGACCGCGACGGAACCATTCTTGCGCACGTTCGTGAAAGTTGGGTGCAAACACGCAAGAACTTTATCAACGAAGCAGAAACGAATGAAGAATACAAAGGACTGGCAGAGGTCTTAACGCATATGGTACAAGGGGAACAGTACAGTGGTCAGTATGTACTGGAAGGCGAGAACAAACTCTGTGGTACCACGCCGATTCGAGGGTCGGAGATGGGGTGGAGCTTGGCTGTGGTTGCACCGATTAATGAAAGTCCGTTGGCGCATACACGAGAGTCGTTGGTTATCACCGCCGTTCTATTTCTTGGTGCCTGTCTCTTCATCGCGATCATTGCTTC
>JAITTH010000029.1 GCA_031287295.1 Eubacteriales Family XIII. Incertae Sedis bacterium | reverse complement strand
GGGAAGACGACGCTTTTTAATGCTTTAACCGGTTCAAACCAGTTTGTGGGAAACTGGCCGGGCGTTACCGTGGAAAAAAAAGAAGGAAAGCTGAAAGGTCATAAAGATGTACGCATCATTGACCTTCCCGGCATCTATTCTCTTTCGCCCTATACATTAGAAGAGGTGGTTTCTCGGAACTATCTCATCGACGAGCGTCCCGATGCCATACTCAACATCATCGACGGAACGAATCTTGAACGAAATCTATTTCTCACCACCCAGCTGACGGAGCTGGGCATTCCGGTGGTTGTCGCCATCAATATGATGGATATCGTGAGAAAAAACGGAGATAAAATCAATATCGAAAGAATCGCTGAGGAACTGGGATGCCGGGTGGTCGAAATTTCGGCACTGAAGGGGCAAGGCGTTACCGAGGCAGCGAACATCGCGGTAGAGGCGGCGGATGGAAAAGCAACCGTTCCTCGGCATAATTTCTCGGGTGATGTGGAGCATACCTTTGCGCACATCGAAGAGGCGGTGCTTCACGATCTGCCGGATGAGCAGCAGCGCTGGTACGCGATCAAGCTCTTTGAACGAGACGAGAAGATCATCGAAAAATTACAAATCAGTCCGGACAGGATTGCGCATATTGAAAGCGACATCGCCTCCTGTGAAGAGGTCTTGGGTGATGACAGCGAAAGCATTATCGTGGCGGAGCGATATACCTACATTGATTCAATCATTCAGGGCTGTGTGAAAATTAAGAACAAGGGGAGTCTTTCTTCTTCGGACAAAATCGATAGGATTGTTACAAATCGTTGGTTGGCTCTTCCGATTTTTGCCGCGATTATGTTCCTCGTCTACTTTGTTTCTGTATCGACGGTCGGAGGTCTCGTCACGGATTGGATGAATGACGGTGTGTTTGGCGAAGGATGGAATCTCGGCTCGCTGTGGGTTCCCGGTGTTCCGGTTCTAATCGGGAATGGATTGGAAGCGATTCACTGCGCAGATTGGCTGCAATCCCTGATTTTAGATGGTATTGTGGCGGGTGTGGGTGCTGTGCTGGGCTTTGTGCCCCAAATGTTCATCCTGTTCTTCTTCCTTGCATTTTTGGAGGGTTGTGGCTATATGGCGCGCATTGCGTTCATTATGGATCGGATCTTTCGTCGCTTCGGACTCTCCGGCAAGTCATTTATTCCGATTCTCATCGGCACCGGTTGTGGCGTGCCGGGAATCATGGCATCACGGACAATTGAGAGCGATCGAGATCGAAAAATGACGATTATGACGACAACATTTATTCCCTGTTCCGCGAAACTTCCGATTATCGCCCTGATTGCAGGTGCTGTTTTCGGGGGTGCTTGGTGGGTTGCATTCAGTGCGTATTTCGTTGGAATGGCTGCGATTATTTGCTCCGGAATCATCTTAAAGAAGACAAAGCTCTTCTCCGGAGATGTTTCTCCGTTTGTTATGGAGCTTCCCACATATCACATGCCAACCGCTGAAAATATTTTGCGTAGCATGTGGGAGCGTGGTTGGTCTTTCATCAAAAAAGCAGGAACGATTATCCTTCTTGCGACAATTTTTATCTGGTTTGCGTCTTCCTTCGGATGGGGTGAAAACGGATTTGGTAGGGTAGATATGGCGGATAGTATTCTTGCGAAAATCGGGGGTATTCTCGCACCGGTCTTTGCACCGCTCGGTTGGGGCAATTGGAAGCCTGCGGTGGCAGCGATTACCGGGCTCATTGCAAAGGAAAATGTTGTGGGGACGTTCGGCATCCTTTATGGGTTTGCAGAGGTTGCCGAAACCGGAGAAGAGGTTTGGGGTGCGCTAGCTGCGAGCTTTACGACGCTTTCCGCCTACTCTTTCCTTGTGTTTAATTTGTTGTGTGCGCCTTGTTTTGCTGCGATGGGTGCAATTCGACGCGAAATGAACAGCGCAAAATGGTTCTGGACAGCAATTGGCTATCAATGCGGGTTTGCCTATATTGTCTCCCTGTGCTTCTATCAGCTCGGGATGATGTTCTCGGGGCATTTCGGGATTTTCACTGTGGTTGCGGTTATCCTCCTTGCTGCCTTCGTGTTCTTGCTGTTCCGTCCTGCACGGCGCTCGGCGACCCCCGCGCTTTCGTCTCGCAGTGCTTAGAAAAGAGGGATTGTTATGTTGACGATTTTATCAGAAAACATTGGAACTATAGTCATTTGCCTTGTTGTTGCGGGTATCGCAACGGCCATTGTCTTCAAACTTATTCGGGATAAACGCAAGGGAAAGTGCGTCGGCTGTAGCTGCGGATGCACAGACGGATGTTGCTCGGATTCCTCTACTTTGTCACAGGAGACTATCGAAAATTCCTCTGCTGTAAACTAAGCGGTCAAAACGGTTCATAGCAGTCCATACTTTGTTCTCGTCATTGAGATACCTACGAGTATCTCTGCCGAGCGGTCCCCATTTCGTTTGAGGAATTTCCATGTGGATTCCGTGAAAATCCTGTGAAGTTTATTGCAATTACATTGACGTTTCCCGCATATTTCTGTAACATTTAGGAAACGGGAGGCAGTTATTGTATGAATAAGAGATTATTCTCCGGCTATAAAAGCAACTATGTTTGGTCACCTTATAATGAACAGTCGAAAGATGTATTTCATGGGGAAAATACCCACTCATCCAAGATAAGTTCCGGATTTCATCCTTCAAAGCTCGTGGCAACGGTCGCGAAGATCCATTCAACATTAGGAATCAAAAGATCGACTCTCCTCACGGCAATTGGTTGTGTGGCAACGATTCTTTTTATTTTTGTCGCTTCTTTTTCCATTGTCCGCGCCAATGAAGAGAATATTCGTTTGGAGCAGCAACGTGTGGCATCAATTAACTTTAAGACGGCATCGACGGATACAGCATCAACGGAAAAAATCAACGAGGCAATAGAAACCACGGAGATGGATCCCAGTAGTCTCGTTTCTTCGGCGCAGAGTTCCGATCTCTTGGCCTCTGCGGACACCGCTTCAGGGGATCGTATTTTCAGTCGAGAAGATATCTGTGCAATTATTGATTCTATGCCAATCATGAAAGAATCTGCCTATGCTGTGAGTGTAGACGGTGTAAATGTCGTAGCGGTGCGGACGAAAGATGAAGCGGAGAGTGTTCTCCCGTCAATTGTCGCGCAATTTACCGGTGGAAACAAAGATGTCAAGTACGCGTTAAGCGAAAAGATTACCGTTGCAGGCGTGAAGGTCAACACACGAGACATCAAAACGACTGCCGAGGCAATCGAATATCTACTTTCAGGGAGTACAAAAGAAGAAAATTACGTCATTCAAGAGGGTGATACCATATGGAGCATCTGCATCGAAAAGGGCATCTCTCAAGAAACCATTGGAGAGGCGAATCCCGATCTCGATCCCGAGACCATTATTGCAGGAGACACGATTAAGCTAAACAAAGTGGTTCCGTTCATCCATATGACGACGACCGAAAAGGCAATTACAAACGAAGCGATTCCGTTTGAAGACATTCGGGAAGAGACTTCCGACCTTCCGAACGGCGAGCTTGAGATTCTTACAGTCGGGGTAGTCGGGGAACGTAAGGTTACCAGAGAGCTGGTAAAGGTAAATGGCGAAATATCACAGAGCAAAGAATTGAAGTCGGTTCTGGTTTCTGAACCTGTAACGCAAATAAGTAGAATCGGCGTCGGACTGCCGTTTGCAGGCGGACACAGCGGTTCCTTTATCTATCCGATGTCCGGGTTTGGTGTCTCGTCCGTATTCGGCGAT
The DNA here is from genome assembly GCA_031287295.1 of Eubacteriales Family XIII. Incertae Sedis bacterium. Lineage (GTDB taxonomy): Bacteria > Bacillota > Clostridia > Peptostreptococcales > Anaerovoracaceae > JAISTV01. Next base: position 468 of record JAITTH010000029.1, on the reverse strand, counting down.
GGCAGGGCACATACAGGCATCGATATGACCAATCCGGTCGGAAGCCCGATATATGCGTCGGAAAGTGGCGTTGTAACATCTGCGGGATGGGCCGGCGGGTATGGTATTCTCGTGACCATCGATCACGGTGGAAGTGTTCAGACCTATTACGCACATATGTCGGAAACTGCGGTCAGCTCGGGACAACGAGTTGCCAAGGGCGAAGTAGTCGGATATGTGGGGATGACCGGAAATACGACAGGCCCGCACCTTCACTTTGAGATTCGTATTGGCGGTGCGTGTCAGGATCCGTTAGCTTGGCTTTAGGACAACGGAAACCATAACGTAGGTTGTTTCAACCGCAAATAGCCTCATGTGACAAAGTAATAAACGCCGCAAATGGACAAATTTTACGATCAGCTATGTTCTCGTCCTCACCGTACCTACGGGTACGCTTTCGTCCTGCGGCCTTGCTTATCGCAAAATTTG
>JAITTH010000143.1 GCA_031287295.1 Eubacteriales Family XIII. Incertae Sedis bacterium | reverse complement strand
GGCGAAGGAAAAAGCACTTGAGATGTCTTTGGAAGGTTGGGATCTTGCGGAAGAAACAAATTGGGATTTCGCAACCACCGTTTCCATCAAAGACAATCTGATGAACAAAGAAACCGTAAAAGGCAGTCAGTTTGCGCATCCATACCTTGAGTTCTCCGGTGCCTGTGCGGGTTGTGGTGAAACGCCTTACATCAAGGTCATCACACAGTTGTTTGGCGATCGAATGATCATTGCAAACGCGACAGGTTGTTCTTCCATCTGGGGTGCATCGGCACCATCCATGCCTTACACGACAGATGTCAATGGCAGAGGTCCGGCATGGGCAAATTCGCTGTTTGAAGACAATGCAGAGTTTGGTTTGGGCATTACGGTGGCGACGCGCCAAAGACGCGAGAGACTGATTGCAAACACAAAAGAACTCCTGAATCAACCGCAGACAAGACCGGAGCTGAAAGAAGCTGCACAGAACTGGCTCAATCATTGCGAAGATACCGACGTAGCAGGTCGAGCGGCAGCAACAGCATTTGAAGAATCACTGAAAGAAAACATTGCGACGATCGATGAAGCCATAGCATTCCTGGAAGGTGCGGGAGAAGCATTCGCGGAAACGCTTGCTGCCATGAAGGCGGAGAAGGCCCATGGTGAGACCTTATGCAGTTGTTCCGCCTGTAGTCTTGCGAGAGCCATTCTCGACGAAAAGGACCTGCTCGTGAAGAAGAGCATTTGGGCACTTGGCGGTGATGGATGGGCCTATGACATCGGTTATGGCGGTCTCGATCACGTGCTCGCGTCCGGAGAAAACATCAACGTGCTTGTTTTCGACACGGAAGTGTATTCCAATACCGGTGGTCAGGCATCAAAGGCAACCCCGGAGGCGGCCATCGCGAAATTTGCCGCAAGCGGAAAACGCATCAAGAAAAAAGATCTGGGCATGATGGCAATGTCTTACGGATATGTTTACGTGGCGCAGGTCGGCATGGGTGCAGATAAGAATCAGTTCATGAAGGCGGTCATCGAAGCAGAGAAATTTGAAGGTCCCTCTTTGATCATCTGCTACGCACCGTGCATCAACCATGGGCTCAGACAAGGCATGGGACGCACCCAGGCGAACACGAAGGATGCTGTGGCTTGCGGATACTGGCAGTTGTTCCGTTACAATCCGCAGAAGCAAAATACAGAAGAGCATACATTTTCGTTGGATTCAAAAGCGCCAACAGAGAGCTTCCGTGATTACATCCTCGATCAGGTACGCTATCGTTCCCTGACGACGGAATTCCCGGATGTTGCGGAAACATTGTTTGTTGCTGCCGAAGAAAACGCAAAAGAACGGTACGAAAACTACAAGAAATTGTCCGAAAAATAAGATTCGACACGTCCGAAAATTTAATACTCATTAAACAATGGACTTTCATAATAAGGGAGTGCTCGGACGCGAGCATTCCCTTATTGCAATAGGGACTTGCGAAACGTTTAGAATAAGTTACATAGCCGATATAAAATAGAAAGAGAGGTGAGTTCCGATATGGAAGAGAGAAAATATTTCAGGAAAAGTACGGTGGTCGTGCTGCTTATCATCGCGGTGTTGCTGTCTGCAACTGCCGGTTTTGGTGGTGCATACTGGGCTCTTCAGGTGACTTCGGGACGAAATGATACGAGTGAGCAGATTCGTAGTACGAGCTATACCATTAACACAACATCCGAAGATATGACGGTTACGGAAGCTGTCGCAAAAAAGGTTTTGGATTCCGTTGTTGGTATAACAGCGACGTATCAAGAACAAGGTGGCTATTATGGCTCGATGGAATCGAGCAGTGTCGGTTCCGGCATCATTGTCGATGAAGAAGGATACATTCTAACCAACAGCCATGTGGTGAACGACGGATCTGCGAGTGCGTTAAAAGTGCTTTTGGCAGACGGTCGTGAGGTGGAAGGAAAGCTCCTCTGGAACGATGCTTCAATCGATCTTGCAATCGTTAAGATTGAAGCAGACGGCTTGATGCCTGCGGAGCTTGGTAATTCGGATAAGATCCCCATCGGTTCGTACGCAGCAGCGATTGGAAATCCACTGGGGCTCAATTTCAACGGAAGCATTACTTCGGGTGTTGTGAGTGGTCTCAATCGTTCGCTCGATGTGGGATCTGCATTGAAAACGGTGCGCATGGAAGGGCTCATTCAAGTTGATGCCGCCATCAATTCAGGCAATAGCGGCGGGCCCTTGCTCAACAGCAAAGGTGAGGTTATCGGTGTAAACACGGCAAAGGCGACGGCGGAAGGGATGGGCTTTGCCATTCCGATCAACACGGCGAAGCCGATCATCGATCACGTTATAAAGACCGGGTCATTTGAACGATCCTATATGGGTGTAAGCGCGTCGAGTGCGAAAGACCTTGCGTCGCAGTACCCAAGCCTCGGTTTGGATGATGTGGAAGGCGCTTACCTTACAACGGTGGCACCCGGTTCTCCGGCGGAAAAAGCAGGACTCAAAGCAAAGGACATCATCACTGCTGTGGATGACAAAAAAATCACCAACAGCACAGATCTGATCAAAGCTTTGCTCAGCTACAGTCCCGGGGACAAAGTGACCATTACCTATTTGCGTGAAGGAACCAAACAAAAATGCGAAGTCGAGTTGCTTTCCCAGGATGAAATTTATTCGACGGGAGCACGGTAGGGAAGGAGGCACGGTCGTAAATCAAAACGAAAAATCATACAAAACGGCTTCTATCTTTCGGATGGAAGCCGTTTTTTTGAAGGTTTGACCTTAAATGAGCCTAACCGAAGTGGATCGATTGAAACCGTTGTCATATGAAGCGAATAAGCTGTAATAATTCCATTAATTCCATAAATTCCCCTGAAAAAAGCTTGCAAAACCCGGAACGATGCATTATACTTCTAACTGGTTCCTATAGGAATCATTTGTTATGGAATATGCGTCTAGCCCCGATAT
>JAITTH010000137.1 GCA_031287295.1 Eubacteriales Family XIII. Incertae Sedis bacterium | reverse complement strand
CGTGACCGCCTGCTTTTCGAGCAAGGAATTGGTAAGCGTTTCTTTGTTGATATGCGTTACGGGCGCTGCATCTTCTTCACGATATTCCGGAATCAGCTCAATTTGGCTTTCATCGATGTAGACCTCTTCGATGCTGATATGATTTGTTTCCGAAAGCGTTTGTTTGACTTCTTTTAATACTTCTTCGTATTCCGCCTGATTGGAAACATACCCTACAACCTGCCCGTTGATCATCACGCTATAGGTGGTTGCGTTATTTCCGAATGAAATCCAGAAAGAAGTAGCAAACAAGGCAAGGACAATGATCGCAATCAGAGCTATGGATTTTTTCTTGGATTTTAGAATCATTAATTTTGACATATATTCTCCGGTTCACCACAAAAAAAGTCGTATGTCGTAACAAGTACATTGTGGCGGGACCGACCTCCGTGACATTCATATTACAACGCAATTACAGTAAAGACAACCAACTTGACGGTTTTTTCACGCAACTTTCACTTTGTGAAATCAGGAAATCCTTGAAATTTCAACGTATCCCGCCATAATTGACGAATTTGTGTGAACATGGATTTCCGTGCTATAATTGTTACAATGATGTATAAACTGATGTATAAAATGTATAAAAGGAAGATTCATGCGTTATTCAAGACAAAATAAGATTCTTCAACTCATTCGAGAAAATGACATTGATACGCAGGAGCGGCTATCTGATCTGTTATCCGCAAGCGGATTTCATGTAACGCAGGCAACCATATCGCGTGACATCAAAGAATTGCAGCTTATCAAGACCATGACTGCCGATGGGAAATATAAATACGTGGAAGCGGGGAAAATGGAACAACCCATCAGCGACCGCTTTGTTAAAATTTTCAAGGAAACCATCCAAAGCGTTGCATCCTCAGGAAACATCATCGTCATCAAAACGTTGAACGGCTGTGCAAATGCCGCAGCAGAAACCATCGATGCCATGGAGATTCCCCACATTTTAGGCAGCATTGCCGGAGATAACACCGTTTTTATCGTTGCAACAGACCCTTCTCATATCGTCGCGCTGATGAAGCGTTTCAATGACCTGTTACAATGAGATTTCTTCCATGATTACCCATTTGCACATTCGCGATTTCGCAATCATTCAGAACATCGATACCGATTTTCATACCGGATTTAACGTCATCACAGGCGAAACCGGAGCGGGAAAGTCCATCATTATTGAGGCGGTGAGCCTTGCTCTCGGCGCACGGGCAGACAGGCAAATGGTGCGCTCCGGCGCAGACAAGGCGCTCATTCAACTGATCATCGACGAAAGTGAAGTTCCGGAAGCTTTTCGAACCGGAGCCGAGATCATTACGCGAGAAATTTCGGCGAACGGAAAGAGTATCTGCCGTGTGGACGGCGAAATCGTTACGCTTGCACAATTGCAAGAAGTTGTTCGTCAAGTTGCCGACATTCACGGACAGTACGAGCAGCAAAGCCTTCTCTATCCGGAACGGCATTTGGAGATTATCGACCTGTTTGGCGCAAAACAAATCAGACCAGCAAAGGCACGCGTTGCAGATGCCTTCCGGGCGTATTCGCAAGTCGAACGCCTTCTCTTTGACTTGGAGAATGCAGGAAAGATCTCGGATCGGGAACGCGATTTCATCCAATTTGAGATTGACGAAATCAACGCTGCGGCACCCAATGTCGAGGAATTCAACGCACTTTGTGAACAGGTGAAGATACAACAGCATAGCGAACAAATATGGAATGCCCTGTCGGCTGCATACCAAGGTCTCGGAGAGGGCGAACGTTCTGCGCTGGACACGGTCAGCAGCGCGCTCGGGAATGTTCAAGGAATCAGCAACTTCGCCGATAGCTTTTCGGAAATTGCTTCTTCGCTCAGCGATGCCTATTATGCGTTGCAAGATCAGGTCTCTTCGATTCGCAATCTTTTGGACAATATGGACTTTTCGCGGCACACGCTCGATGACAGCATCGCCCGCATGGATGTGCTCAACCGCCTTGTCGATAAGTATGGTGGCATGAACGGCAGTATTGACGCAGTGCTTGCTTACAGAGATCAAGCGGTGGAGCGACTCGCTCTCTTTACCGACTCCGAAGCACAAAAGGCAGAACTCACGGAAAAACACGCGGCGGCTTCCGAAAAACTAAGCGCCGAATCCGAGATTCTATCGACCTTACGAAAGACCGCTGCCGAAACGCTCGTACGCGCTATTACGCAAGAACTTTCCGCCTTAAATTTCTCTGATGCGCAATTCGATATTCGCTTTACGGGTGACGCATCCGACCCCGCCTGCTTTTCCGAAAGCGGAACGGACAAAGCCGAGTTCTTGTTGTCTGCAAACAAGGGGCAACCCCTGATTTCTCTTGCCAAATTTGCATCGGGCGGAGAAATGTCGCGTATCATGCTTGCCTTCAAATCGGTAATCGCTGCGTTCGACTATATGCCAACCATGATCTTTGATGAAATCGATTCCGGAATTAGTGGCGTTACCGCAAGCATCGTCGGCGAAAAACTCATTCAGATGGCAAAGCATCGGCAGATTCTCTGTATCACACATCTGCCACAAATTGCCGCGCTTGCTGAACATCATTATAAGATTGAAAAACAAAGCGATGACGCGACAACGTACACAACCATGATCGAACTCAAGGACGAAGCACGCGTATCCGACATCGCCCGACTCCTCGGGGGAAAGAATGTGACCGAAACCACCTTAAAAACGGCGCACGAGCTGCTTAGCCTCGTTTGACATAACACCACTATGCCCAAACTCGCCTGCCTTGTATCACCCAGAACATGGACTATGCAATCGCAATAAAACGCAATCGCAATAAAAAAACAGACTGCGAAAGCAATCCGTTTTTTGATTTTCGTATTTTCCCATACTTAAGCTGGTTACGCCTCAGCATCCTCCGGCGCAGTTTCTTCGTCCGCACCAAAAGCTTCTTTCGCGTCTTCAAGCGTCGCAACATCTGCGGGAGCGTCGGGATCCGGCATTTCAAGTTCCGTATCCTTTACGGCCTCGGCTTCGAATGTTGCCACAGCATCGTCGGCTGTTTTCGTGTCGGGCACAGCATCGGGATCCGGCATTTCAAGTTCCGTATCTTTTGCAGCTTCGGCAGCTTCTCTCGCAGCTTCCTTCGCTTCTTCTTCCTCGCGATCGAGTGTTTCTTTGATGCTCAGGCTGATACGCTTACGTTCTTGATCGATTTCGAGAATTTTCGCCGTGATGGTCTGCCCCACAGTTAGCTCCTCAGAAATGTTGTTTACGCGTTTGAAAGCGATTTCCGAAATATGAACGAGCCCATCGAGTCCCGGTTCCAGTTCGACAAATACGCCGTAATCTTTAAGCTGAACAGCCCTTCCTGTGATGATCTGACCTTCCGTGTATTTATCGCCGATCACGGTCCAAGGCTCAGGCAAGTTCTGCTTATAGCCGAGTGAAATCTTTTCTTTTTCGCGATTCATCGACAGAACTTTCACGCTGATCTCCTGGTCGATGGTCAGCACTTCGCTCGGATGACGCAGTTTTCCCCATGAAATCTCGGAAATATGAAGCAGTCCGTCGATACCGCCGATATCAATGAATGCACCATACTCGGTGAAGCGCATGACTTTGCCGTCTATGACATCGCCGACATTGATTGTATCCCAGATTTCTGTCATACGTTTTGCACGTTCTTCATTCAACACAGCTTTGTGGGAGAAAACGACTTTGTTACGGCGTTGATCGACGCGCATGACCTTTGCCGAGAGCGTCTGTCCAACAAACTCGTCTGCTTTTTCGACGTAGCGGTCGGAAAGCTGTGACATCGGAATGAATCCGTTGATTTCGTGGAAGGAAGCAATGACACCACCATTGACTTCTTTGGTGACCAAAACTTCAAGAATCTCTTTGTCTTCGAGCGCCTGGTTGATGTCTGCCCAATGTTCGCTGATGATTACACGTTTTTTGGATAAAAGGATGTTCCCGTCGCCATCATCGGTCTTTAGAACCTTTGCCTGTACTTCATCACCTTCTTTGAATAGATCGAGTAAAGTTTGATCTGATTCAAGCGTTACTTCGTTGCGGGGGATGATGCCGTCTTTCTTGCATCCAATATTCACGATTACGTCTTTTTCAGTGACTTGAATGACCTCGCCTGTAACTATGTCTCCGTTTCGGGGCAGTTTCAGGGCCTTGTCAATCTCGTCCATGAATTCGTGCATTGGATTCAGTTCGTTGCTTTCATTTTTGAATTCGTTCATACCGGTAAGGACCTCCTTAATTATCCAGTCAGGTGTTGACGCACCTGCAGTAATGCCTATTCTATTACAATTTTCAACATCTTTCAATGGTAAATCATTCAATTTTTCAACAAAAAACGTATGAGGACAACGTGCTTTTGAAATCGCAAAAAGTTTGTGCGTATTCGAGCTGTTTTTATCTCCGACAATGATCATCGCATCCACTTCGGAGGCCAGCCGGGCACAGGCCGTTTGCCGTTCGGTTGTCGCATTGCATATGGTGTCTTTTACGTTGATTTGCCGTGTATTATTGGCATTTTGAATGGTCTTTACGATTTCGTCGTATCGATCTTTTTCGAAGGTGGTTTGACAGACGACAAGAAAGTTTTTTTCTCCGCAAGACAGAAGATCGAGACAGGCTTCCGCTTCTTCACGCGTTTCCAAAATCAAAGCGGTATTTTCGCACCAACCGTTGATGCCTTGAACTTCGGGATGTTCCCGGTTTCCCACAATAATAATCTGCGTTCCCTCGGCAGAAGCATCTGAAACAAGATTCTGAATGTGACGAACACGGGGGCAGGTTGTGTCGATCAGTGTCAAGGTTTTTTCTTGCGCGCGAATAAAAAAGTCCTTCGATTCTCCGTGCGAACGAACCACAAGAACGGATCCGACAGGGACATCCTCCAGAAGATCCACCGTTTGGAGACCTTCTTTTCGCAGGGTATTGATGACATGTTCATTATGAATGAGTGAACCGCACGAATAGACCGCGCGCCCTTCTTTCGCATAACGATCTACGGCATCTCTCGCTGCGTCAACCGCTTTTTTTACGCCGAAACAAAATCCGGCATGTTCCGATAAAACCACACTCATCCGCGTTTTCTTTTTTCTATTTCTTCCAAATATCGCGCGAAAACACTTTCTTTTCCATTGTTGGTCGGCTGATAATATTTCACGCCTGCTTCGCTGAGTTTGTCGGGAAGATACTGCTGATCTACCCAACCGCCGAAACTGTGCGGGTAAAGATATCCGCCGAATCCGCGATTCTCTGCGCCTTTGTAGCTTGTATCTTTTAAGTGATTGGGCACATCGCCCGTAATGCCACTGTGGATATCTGTGGCAGCAGCCTGGTAAGCCATCCAGGATGCGTTGCTTTTGGGGCAAGATGCGAGAAAAACGGTTGCCTGTGCCAGATTGATTTTCGCCTCCGGAAGCCCGACCATCATGGCCGCCTGAACGCAGGAGGTCACGACGGAAATCGCCTGTGGCCACGCCATTCCAATATCTTCGGACGCCATGACAAGCAAGCGACGACCGACCATGAGAATGTCTGCGCCACTTTCCAACAACCTCGCCAGATAATGCACTGCGGCATCCGGATCGCTTCCGCGTACGGATTTCTGTAAGGCAGACAACAAATTATATCGATCCTCTTCTTTGTCATAGAGAATCGTTTGTCGCTGCAATGCCTCATGAACCATCTGTTCGTTGATTTCCGCATTTTCTTCCATGTTGTCGGCGATGAATCCGAGGCGATCCAGCGCAATGCGAGCATCGCCCGCAGACATAACGGCAAGCAATCGAAGGGTCGGCGAATCGATTTTGAGATTCATGGCGCCGAGCCCGTTTTCCTCGTCCGAAAGTGCACGTTCAAGCAAGGCAATCACATCTTCTGTTTCGAGGGGCATAAACTCATAAATTGAACCAACGCGGGAAAGCACCGCGTTGTTGATTGCAAAATAGGGGTTTTCGGTTGTGCTTCCTATGAAGCGTAAAACACCGTCCTCAAGCGCCTTCAGAAGACTGTCTTGTTGAAGTTTGTTCCATCTATGAAATTCGTCAATATACACATAGGTCTGCTTTTTTTGAAGACCGAAAAACTTTGTCTTCGCATCTTCGATGAGCGCTTTCAGCTCCTTGATCCCGGTCGTGGATGCGTTGATCTCCGTGAAATTTACATCGAGCTCCCCTGCGATCATACGCGCGAGTGTCGTTTTCCCTGTTCCGGGAGGACCGAAAAAAACGGCAGAATCGAATGTTTTGTTGCGAATCGCGTTATACAGGAGTGAGCCCGGATACAAAAATTGCCTCTGCCCGACAAATTCATCAAGCGTCCGCGGACGCATGCGGGTAGAGAGCGGGATCATTGATCGGTTTCGTCCTCCGGTTTTTCAGTATCTTTACACAGCCCATAAATCATAGCAATGAGAAGAGCGGCAAGACCAAGCGACACGATTCTCCCGCCACATTTCCCTCTTTTTTTCGCTCTGGCAGCTTCTTTTAATCCAATTTCCATAATGCTCCCTTCATGCGTCTAAAACGACTTTGCTTAACTTTAAGATCATTATACACGAAAAAATGGAAGTGTGAAACAATTGTTCGTATGAATTTCGTGGCATCACGCGAGAAGGTTGAGGTTGTTAAAATTTGTAACGTTTGGAAATTTGTAGAATGCAGCCCAAAATATAATCATATAAGAGAAACATGATCCCTGCACCGGCGATTAAAATCGGCGTGGCGAAATCCGGAAGCTCGATCGCCGAAAAAAAAGCTTCCTGAAAAAAGATTGCAGAAAAGAATACCAATGCCACAAACAGCAGCACGCGAAGAACGTATGAGGTGAGAATTCGACCGAGACTGCCCGAAACACCAAGTCCGGGAAATCGCGAGGGGACATCGTCGCCGTCTATTTCTTTGCGCGCAAAGGCTTTTTGAAGAATGGCTTTGCCGACGCTATACGGTCCAAGACAGGTTAAATACGGCAGC
>JAITTH010000142.1 GCA_031287295.1 Eubacteriales Family XIII. Incertae Sedis bacterium | reverse complement strand
CTGCACAGACACAGGAACTGAAACTGATCATTACTGTGAGTGTTATGAGTTCGGGGGGAGGATAGTTCTATGTTTTGTTTTCTGCTCACAGACAGTCGCTCGGACGAGGCCATTGCCCGCGCGAAGACATTGACCCAAACCGAAGATGGGTTTGAAATTGCCGAAAAGGACCTCGTTATGCGTGGTCCGGGAGAGTTTTTTGGGGTTCGTCAACACGGAGTTCCGAGCTTGCGCTTGGCGGATATCTCGAAACATGAAAAGCTATTGGTGAAGGTGCGTCTGGATGCAGAGGCGCTTTTGAAGCGCGACCCGGAGCTGGCTTCCCCCAGACATCGTGCACTCAGAGATCGAATCGACCTGTTGTTTATGGATGTTACCGATATCGGAATATAAAAGAAAGAGAATTATGCGAACGCAATCGAAAAAAAGGAGGAAATCTACTTGCGTGTAGTCGCCGGAAAATACAAGGGAAGAAGACTGATTTCACCGGACGGGACGGATGTGCGCCCCACGTCGTCCAAGGTCAAGGAAGCGGTTTTCAGTATGCTGACCGGATATCTGGAAGATGCGATTGTCATCGACCTTTTCTGCGGAACCGGAAGTCTGGGGATTGAGGCGTTGTCACGCGGTGCACAGCGCTGCTATTTCTGTGATATTTTGCCGTCCAGCATTGCCTTGCTCAACGAAAACCTGACCCATATCAAAGTGCCCCCGAAAGATGCCATTGTCTTGCGCGGAGATTTTCGGCGTACGGCACGCATTGCGGGCGAAAAGATACAAGTAGGCGCGGATATCGTCTTTGCCGACCCGCCGTACAGCGCCGGATTCGAAAAGGAAATTATGCAAACGCTTGCGGGTTGTGGTATCATGAAAAGCGGTGGATTGCTCCTATTGGAACATGCGATTGAGCGATCTCCGGAACTGAATGCGGAAGGCTTTGAGCGCATACGTGTTAAGCGATATGGGAAGACAGGCATCTGCTTATTTCAAAAAAATTGACGAAGGGATTTTTCATGAAAAATCGGAAAATGCTGTATGCCGGTTCTTTTGATCCAATTACGTATGGGCATTTAGACATCATTCGGCGTGGTGCGCACATCTGCGATACGCTTGTCGTCGGAGTCGTAAACAATTACTCGAAAAATGCGATGTTCGACGCGGAAGAGCGGGTGGAGATGATTCGCGAGGCCACAAAGGAAATCGGAAATATCGTTGTGGATTCTTTTGTGGGACTGCTTGCCGATTATGTGAAGGCGAACGATTTTTGCGTCGCAATACGGGGCTTGCGCACTTCTCTCGATTTCGATTACGAAATTCATATGGCGCAGATGAACGCACGACTGTACGGAAGTGGCGTGGAGACCATATTTCTGATGACGGATCCCAATTATTCTTTCATCAGTTCCAGTATGACGAAAGAAGTGTTTTTGTTAAACGGAGATATTGAAGGTCTTGTTCCTCCGAATGTGCTTGAAGCAATGATAAGGAAGGTATCAAAATGAAAGTTCTGGAATTATTAGACGAAATTGTTGAGATTTGTGACACCAGTACAGGGATGCTCAACCGCATTATCGTAGACAAGTCGGAGCTTACGCAGATTGTGGAAGAGATGCGTAGGGCTTTACCGGATGAGATTCAACAGGCACAATTCATTAAGAACGAACGCCAGAGAATTCTGGACGAAGCAAAACACGAATACGAGATGCTCATCAAAGATGCGGAAAAACAGGCGGAGATCATGGTCGATCAACACGAGATCACAGCGCAGGCGAAGCAACGCGCGCGCGAAATCCTCACCGATGCGGAAACGCGTGTAAAGCAGCTGAAAATGAACACCTACGACTACATCGATAAAATTCTCTTCGATTTCCAAGAGAAAATGGATGTGATGAATGAAAAATATTTCGGAGAGATGTTTACCGGCATTCAAAATACATTCGAAGACATCAATGAAAAATTGCTCGGAAACCGAAATGAGATCAAAGATTTGGCCTATCGGACGCAGGTGGAAGGCGAACTCTAAGTCGCTTCGCCACACGAAGGCATGTCAAGGACTCTTGGGATCATTGCGGAGTACAATCCGTTTCACAATGGACATCTTTATCATCTGAAAACCTCTGCTCTAAAAAGTGGCGCAGATGCGATTGTTTGTGTGATGAGCGGCGATTTTGTACAGCGCGGAGAACCGGCGATACTCGATAAATGGATCAGAGCGAAAATGGCAGTAGACCACGGGGCAGACCTTGTGATCGAGCTGCCGTTTCTTTATGCCTGCAACAATGCCGAGTGGTTTGCGCGCGGGGCGGTTCGTATTCTGAATGGATTGGGATGTATTGATGTGCTTTCGTTCGGAAGTGAAGGCGGCGATCTTGCGGTTTTAAAGCGCACGGCGGAGATCATCACGGGAGATTCCGAATTTGAGGCACAAATCAAAGCGAAGATGCAAGAGGGCATCTCCTATCCGAGCGCGCGATACGAAGCGTTAAAAGCGGTTGCGGAAAAACAGCACGCGCAGGTTCTGAAATCGCCAAACGATACCTTGGCGGTGGAATATCTAAAACAGATGCTGCTCACAAACTCGGCGATGCAACCGATGGCGATTCGACGTGTGCATGATACGCCGGAGGAGGAAGACTCAAATCTACGACCGAATACAAACTCGGCGATGGAACCGATGGCGGTTCGACGTGTGCATGATACGCCGGGGGCGGAAGACTCAAATCTACGACAGAATACAAACTCTGCGAGAAAACCGATGGCGGTTCAACGTCTGAATG
>JAITTH010000080.1 GCA_031287295.1 Eubacteriales Family XIII. Incertae Sedis bacterium | reverse complement strand
GTGTTATGGAAATGGTGATAAATATCGAAATAAACGATACGAAAGTACTCCCTATCAAGACGACCGATAGCTTTGCAAGAAATATACCCACGCGCTTATTCAAGCCTAATAATGTTGTTCGGAGTTCGTGGCTTCGGTATATGCTTGCCCCCGCTATACCACCCAAAACCACGATTGCAGCCTGCCCGAACAGAATAACATCAAAACCAAAGTAATCCAAGGGTGGCAATGCTACCGCTAATCCCGAGTGCGTTTCCGGCGTTGCCGTTAATCCGATTTGCGCCAAACTTACCGCCTCTACCAAGGCAAGAAGTGGCTGTATAACTGCCACAATACCAAAAACAATCCACCATACTCTGCCAAAAAAAATCCTTGCAAACTCAAAACGGATGGCTCTGACAAAATAATTCATCAATCCTCCATCCCGTCCGTAAGCGAAAAGAATACATCTTCAAGGGATTTAATATCCTGCTTGACAGTTGCAAGCGACCCCGCCACCACTATGCTTCCGTGGTCGATAATAATAACATCGTCCGCAATTGACTCAACCTCGGAAAGCAAATGACTGGAAAGCAAAACAGTCTTTCCTTGTTCCGCTTGATTCCGAATAAAGCTGCGAAGCCAACGTATACCGCCGGGGTCAAGCCCGTTCATCGGCTCGTCAAGAACTAAATATTGCGGGTTGCCGAGGAGCGCCACCGCCAAACCAAGTCGCTGACCTTCCCCCAAAGATAGCGTACCAAGTCGCGCCTTGCTTTTGCCGGACAAACCGACAAGTTGTAGCACCTCTGACACACGCTGAACAGGGATATTATTGCTTTGCGCTATCAAGCAAAGATGTGTCCGCACCTTGCGAGAACGCACCCCGCCGATTCCGTCAAACACAGCGCCGACCGTTTGCAACGGATTTTCAAGCCTTGTATAATTACAACCGCCGAATGTAGCTGTTCCGGTCAAAGGATAGTCCAACCCCAATAGGATACGGAGGGTAGAGCTTTTTCCCGCTCCGTTTGGACCGAGAAAGACAGTAACACGCCCGGCATTTGCTTCAAATGAAACGTTTTTTAATATGTCTTTCTTGCCATGACGCTTGCATACGCCCGACACACATATACCTTGTTTAGAATTGTCCACTGTAACACATCCAATCTCACGGTAAAATGGTCTCATGTGACAAAGCAACGGATATGCACAATAAGCCAAGCAACACAATACCGCTAAGAATCGCTACCAACCAAATTAACTTTTTGTATGACCTTTCTTTCCGTGCCAATTTTTGAATCACAATTTCATCCCCGCGAAGTAAATCGTCCAATGTGACCGAATAAATATCACTAAGTCTTAAAATGGTATGAATATCCGGTTCATTCACTCCGTTTTCCCATTTGGAAATGGTTTGTCTGGAAACATACAACGAGGCGGCAACATCATCTTGCGTGAGACCATGCTCCGTCCGATAAGTTTTTAGCTTCTCACAAAATAGCAACTGAATTTCCTCCCTGTTTTTTTAGTTTTGAAACACCTGCTTCTATCATATTTTTAACTTTTGTGATCTCTTAAATCAAGCACCGTATCGGCGCACCGTCTTTTTTCTTTTTTTAACGACCATTCAAATGTCTTGTGCATCGTTCATAACACCTAAAGCATTGATGCACAAGATAACATCCAAAATTTTGTATGTAAACCCGTTTAACATCTAATATTATGTGATTAATTGCGTAAAGAAAGGTTATATTTAGCGATTCATTTTCTGTTCGTGAGCTGTTCATGAGCTAAGAATATACGTTTCTTTCAGGTTCGTCCATGCCGGAGGAACTAAAAAACAGCGCCCCTATGAACGCTGTTTCGATTAAGCTAAAGGAGATTGCCTATTATTTTTATTCTCCTCAAAAAGCAGAGACTCAACTGATTTTCAAGAATGACATGACCGTCATTTCTTACGATGAAATCCCTCTATCAGATAGTTGTTATGGTTTGTTACGCGAATACTGAAATTGGGCAATACGACAATTGTCGTCGTTGGTTCTTCTACAATCGCCGGACCTTGGATGATGTCTCCATGTACGAGATTCTCCCCTAAATACACCGGCGTCACGAACGTATCATTGTACTCCTTGAAAAACACCTTGCGCGAAGTTGTGCGACTTGTCGGTTCCGTTTTGATCACATTTTCTTCATGATATTCTTCTTCCGGGATCTGAAATTCCATATCGTTTTTGCCGATTGCCTTCACGCGCCAGTACAGGCACTCAACAAAAGTGTCTTCCTTGATCGTAAAGGTTCGTTCGTGTTCGGCATGGAAGGCTTCCTCAATTTGTTTGATCATCGCTTTCTCAATGTGATACGCATCATTCAGGAATTGTGTGATATTCACGGAAAGTTCCCATACTTGCGAACGATAATGACCTTCCATATAAACAATGATCTCTTGCTTCTCCGGCGCAATATGGTTGCGTACGAAAAATTCCTTCGCCTGCCCCACGAGGGAATCGATGATTCTGTTTACAGTCTTGAAATCAAAATCACTCGTGATCGTAAAATGGCTTGAATTGAATTCTGCAACGGTGTTGGAGAAAATTCCGCCGACAGCGGAAAGCCCACCCGCGGTACGTGGAATGAGTAGGCGGTTCATTTCAAGACCCTCAGCCAGTGGGATTGCGTGAAGTCCGCAGGCACCACCGCCGGCCACCATCGTATAATTACGAGGATCAACGCCTTGCCAAATCGTGATATCCTTAATTGCCGCAATCATGTTGACATTTACGGTTGTCCAGATCGCATAAGCAGCTTCGATAATGCTGATACCAAGCTTGTCGGCGACATGCTCTTTGATCGCACGTTTCGAAAGTTCTCGGTCCAATTTCATTTTGCCGTCATTAAAGAAGTCCGGATTGATATAGCCGAGAACCACATTGGCATCCGTTACCGTCGGAAGCATCCCCCCACGATTGTAGCAGGCAGGACCCGGCATGGATCCGGCACTTGTCGGACCGACGCGTACCATACCGCCACTGTCCACCCACGCAATGCTGCCACCGCCCGCGCCGATGCTATGCACATTCACACGGGATATGCCGGGAATTTCATTCCCGATGATGGTTTCTCTGGAAACTGAAATCTCTCCTTTAATCACGCAGCTTACATCAAACGTTGTGCCACCCATATCCAGGACGACCGCATTGTCATCGTCCGAATCAATCGCCGCGTATACCTTGCCTGAAACCGGTGCCATAGCCGGACCGGAGTCTATGGAGTAAATGGGCTTCTTCACAATTTCTGCCGTACTCATTACGCCACCGATGGAGTTGAGCATGCCCACTTCACCGGAAAATCCCAGCTTTGTCAGTCTTTCATTGAGTTCCAGCGCATAGACAGAGACCAGTTTGCGCAAGGAAGCGTCAATCGCCGCAGAAATCCAGCGCCTGTATTCACGCGAATTCGGGTTCACTTCGCAACTTAGCACAACGGTTACATCCGGGAATTCTTCATGTATAATCGCCTCCGCTCGCTTTTCATGTGCGTCATTTGCAGTTGACCATAAGAAACACACACAGATTGCTTCGACATCATACTGCATCAATTCCCTTGCAGCTTTTCTCACATCTTCTTCATTAAGAGGCGTATAAACACCGCCTTCCGAATCGATACGTTCTTCTATCGGCAGTGTTAAGTAACGAGGCACATAGGGCTCCGGAAAATCTAGGTCCATATTGAACGGATCTTTGTTAGGTCCTTCTCGAAACAAGAAAACATCCCTGAAGCCCTTCGTACAAAGAACACCAACCTTCCCGGCTTTTCCCTCTACAATTGCATTTGTCGCAATTGTAGATCCGTGGGTGGTTAACCCTCCGAGGTTTAGACTCACCTCTTTTAGAAACTGCTCGAAGTCGGTACCATAGTATTCTGCGGCTGTACGCAACGAACCAATAATTCCTTCTATCCAATCATGCGGCGTCGTGGGAGACTTGAATACGCGCACCACGCCAGACTCATCCAATATCGCAGCATCGGTAAAAGTACCCCCTACATCAATACATGCATATTTCGCCATTTTTCCGTCCTCTCTTGTTTTTCTTGCCAACAAGCATATGTTGGTCGCGAAAGTTCTTTAAACCGAACGCAACTTCTCTGTTTCTTCTTCCATGACCGTGTAGCTTTCCGAATTCATATCAATTGCCACACCGTAGACCTCTCTTGCGAATTCAGGGGTGATCCACCCTTCACGGACACGATAACGCACGAGCTCGGGATCCCTCGTTTTCGGATCGCCATAACCACCACCGCTCGAACTTTCGGAAACAATGGCTTCGCCTTTTTGGAGTGTCTGCTCCGAAAAAGGAGGTAGATTCACACGTGATCCTTCCCCTTTTTCAAGTTCATACTTCCATGCCGCAGCAGGGTGACCCGACAGACCGCCCACCGCACCTTTTGGCGGATTATCGATACCGTCGCAAGAATAGGCGCAGGTAACAGGCGTCTCTCTCGGGGTGAGTATGAATTTGCAAGATGGAGCTGAATCATATTTTCCGGCTCCGATGGAGTTTGGCTGAATTTCTTCCGATACAATCAGCACCGGATATTGTTGCTCTAAAACCTCCACGGAATTCCAGTTGAGCGCACCGCCTGTACAGGGATATTGATACGTGACCCAACCATCATGACCGTTCGCGGCAGGTCCGCCTGTCATACCAAGAAAGATCTGATTCACATAAGGCTGCGCCCCTTTTCGAAAGTCTGTCCCGGAGATTACAGATACCGCAGGACACTGTGTGGCACCTCCTTCAGCAAGCCCTCGCTCATCCGTCACTTGGTTCATGAGGGCTTGGACACCTGAGATCAGTCGGTCTGCAAGATTGGTCGTGGCAAGCGAAGAAGAATAGGGCATTTGGGCTTTGCCTACAACGCAACCTTCACGCATAAGCACTTCAATATGGCTCATTGCGCCTTCATTGCTTGGAATATCTGCCGGCAAACGGTTCAAAATGCCTGTGATTGCACTGCCTCGTACCGTTGCTTCACACATATTAAGTCCGCAGGGCAACGAATCTTCATTGTCCCGTAAATCTATGACGATCTTTCCTTCTTTCGGTTTTACGTCACAACCGATATGAATGTTAACTTCATGTACGACGCCTTCGATCGCATCGCTCTTAATGTCGTACTCCCAGTGACCCTCCGGAAGTTTTGCGATTTCGTCTGAAATGCGCTTTCCGCCATACTCCTGATAGGCATCTGAAAAATCCTTGATCAGATCATTGCCGTAATCATCACACAATTCGATAAGGCGTTTTTCTCCTGTTCTAGCCGAACCTACGCAGGCGAGATGATCGCCATACCACACTTCCGGAACGCGAATACGCGCCTTTGCAATTGCAATGATGTCACGGACATCTTCATAGTTTTTCTGTATTTTTACACAAGGCCAGTCAATGGCACCCTCTTGATAGACATCCCGGGCAGTGGAGTGATAGGTGCTTGGAATCGAGTTCCCGATATCTGCCATATGTCCTTTCGTAACCGCAAAGAACAGCAGCTCACCGTCGTGGAACACAGGTGCAATATAGGTGAAATCCGCATGGTGTGTGTTGCCATAATAAGGAGAATTGTTCAGAAACATATCTCCGGGAACGATGCCTTCCGGATGCGTGAAGCACGGTTGCACCGTGAGCCCCATGTTTGCACAATGAACCGGAATGCTTTCTGCAAGGGAGATGACATCGCCATTCCTATCGCAAATTGCCGTTGACAGATCGTGGCAGACGCTCATAAGCTGCGATCTTGCAGTCCGCATCAGCGTATTGGTCATTTCAAGTCCAATGCTGAAGAGGCGGCTAGAGATTACAGACATAAGATACGGTTCAATTTTGATGGCCATAACTTGTTTCCTTCCTTCTTTTCAGTCTTCGCGTCACTTCCGGGATACCTCTTCCAAATACATCTGTGTAAGTCTATAGAAATCCCCGCAGAAATTCTTGCTGAATGTCACGTGTTTGAATGCTTTATTGTTTCTGCAATCGGATCAGATTCACCATAAGATTGAATCGTGAGCGCAAAATCAGAATTTCATTTTGAAACGATTTGGGGGTTGCTGATAGGATCATTATATCGTGGAGAA
>JAITTH010000061.1 GCA_031287295.1 Eubacteriales Family XIII. Incertae Sedis bacterium | reverse complement strand
ACGGCGTGAAGTGCGCAACATATGTTGCGGCAGGTCTCGCAGACAGAGGCATCGTCTTTTGTGGCACGGGCATTGGCATTTCCATTGCCGCCAACAAGATCAAAGGCATTCGCTGTGCGTTGGTGACGAGTCGCGTGGAAGCAGAATTTGCTGCAGCGCACAATCATGCAAACATGCTCGCCTTTGGCGGACGTACGACCACGGCGGAAGATGCGGCGGTATACACACAAGTTTGGCTCACAACACCGGAAGACTTTGCCGAGCGGCATGTGCGCCGGGTTGAAATGCTAAACGCTTTATAGAAAATCAAGCAAAGTTACAAATAAGGAGAGAAAAATGGCACTGAGCAAAATACCGGATAGTGTGAGCAAATTTACGAACGTCTTTGATGTTCTGCAAGAACGCGGATTCATTCGTCAAACAACACATGAAGATGAAATTCGCAGCTTGTTGGAAAAAGAAAAGGTAAAGTTCTATATTGGTTTCGACCCTACGGCAAATAGCCTGCATGTAGGGCATTTTATGCAGATTATCATCATGATGTATATGCAAAAGTTCGGACATACCCCGATTGTCCTCGTTGGCGGAGGCACCGGGATGATTGGCGACCCATCCGGACGCAGCGACATGAGAAAGCTGATGACCAAAGAGATCGTGAAAGAAAATTGTCAGCAATTCGAGTACACATTTAAGCGCTTCATCGATTTTGGAGAAGGAAAAGCCATCACGGTAAACAACGCAGATTGGTTGCTAGACCTGAATTACATCAATTTTATCCGCGATATAGGCAAACACTTCTCGGTAAACAATATGCTTCGTGCGGAGTGCTTCAAGAGTCGCATGGAAACAGGGCTGTCTTTCTTGGAATTCAATTATATGCTTATGCAAGCATATGATTTTCTTGTTCTAAATAATGAATACGGCTGCAAGCTGCAATTTGGCGGAGATGATCAATGGTCGAATATTCTTGCGGGTGTCGATCTCATTCGCCGTGAAAAAAGTGGTCAAACATATGGAATGACTTTCAAATTGTTGACAACCAGCGAAGGCAAAAAGATGGGGAAAACCGAAAAAGGTGCGCTTTGGCTCGATCCCTTGAAAACCACGCCCTATGAGTTTTACCAATACTGGCGCAATGTTGAAGATGCGGATGTCGAAAACTGCCTGTCGCTCTTAACCTTTCTTTCCATGGACGAAGTTCGGCGGTTGGGTGCACTTGAGGGTTCTGCAATCAATGAAGCCAAAGAAATCCTTGCCTATCATGTGACGGAGTTGGTACACGGAACGGAAGAAGCCAATAAGGCACGAGATGCCGCGAAGGCACTGTTCGGGGGAGAAGGCAGTATGGACGATGTTCCGACGACCCAGATCGAAGCATCGCGATTTGCGGGTGAAGGTCTTGGCGTTGTCAATCTCATTCGCGAGATTGGTCTCGTTCCAAGCAACGGCGAAGGTTTCCGGACGATTCAGCAAGGGGGACTTACAATTGACGACGTAAAAATCGAAGATCCGAAGAAGTTTCTCACAGAAAAAGATTTTACAAACGGCAGCATTCTGATTAAAAAAGGAAAGAAGACTTACCACCGCGTTGTTCTTGTTTGACATGAGGTTACTGTCAACGTACAATGAAATACAGTTTTGAAAGGAGATGTCTTGTGAAAAAGAATATTAAAACCATCGTCGCAGGAACGTTGAAAAACATAGAAGGAAAAGGTTGTGGCGAGTGTCAGACATCCTGTCAGTCTGCATGCAAAACATCTTGCACTGTTGCAAATCAGGAGTGCGAAAACGTTCGGATTAAACGGCGATAGGAGAGAAGCAGAGATTCCATGATTCATCTGTTTCGTTTTCAGGATTTGAATATCCTGCTAGATGTCAATAGCGGCAGCGTTCATGAGGTGAGCGATGTCGTTTTTGACATTTTGTCTTATTTTGAATTTGAACCTGCGGCAGATCGAGAGACTTGGGAACGAGAAAAGACGGCATGTATCGCGGGCGCTGCAGGGAAATATCCGCCGGATGAAATATACGAAGCAATGGATGAAATCGAAGAGCTCATTGAAGAAGAGATCCTGTTTTCAGGAGGACTTTCCGACGCTGAAACAAACCCGGAAAAGCGAGGCTCTGTCATTAAGGCCCTTTGTCTTCATGCTGCGCACGATTGCAACATGCGGTGCGCATACTGTTTTGCGGGTACGGGAGAGTATTCCGGTCCTCGATCATTGCTTTCGTTGGAAACCGGAAAAAAGGCAATTGATTTTTTGATTGAACAATCCGGCAATCGACGAAATTTGGAAGTCGATTTTTTTGGTGGCGAACCTCTTCTAAACTGGCAGGTTATTCAAGATGTTGTCGCTTATGGGCGGAAGAGAGAGCAGGAGACAGGCAAGCAGTTTCGATTTACCTTAACAACAAACGGGCTGCTGCTGGATGAAGAAAAAACAGCATTTCTAAATGAAGAGATGGATAATATCATTCTGAGCATAGATGGACGCCCGGAGATTAACGATAAAATGCGAAAAACGCCGACAGGGCAAGGCACATACGACCGAATTTTACAAAACATGCTTCGGTTTGCAGAGGCGCGAAAAGAGACGGGGAAGCTTTTCTTTGTTCGTGGAACCTATACAAAATGCAATAAGGACTTTTCTGAAGATGTTCTGCACCTCGTCAAGATTGGTTTTCATCATGTCTCAGTCGAACCGGTCGTAGGCGATGTCGAGGCACCCTATTCTCTTACCGAAGAGGATTTGCCGGAACTTTTTGAAGAGTATGATCGCCTTTCGGAGCAGTTCCTATCGTATCAACAACAAGGAAAGCCTTTTTCATTCTTTCATTTCAATCTGGATCTGAAACAAGGACCGTGTTTGTATAAGCGCGCAGTGGGTTGCGGTGCAGGAACAGAGTATGTGGCCGTTTCTGCAACGGGAGATATCTTCCCCTGCCATCAGTTTGTTGGAGAACCCGATTTTCTTCTGGGCAATGTTTCGGATGCCAAATTTGAAAATCGCCTATATGACAAGTTCAATCGTGCACATATCTATAATAAAAAAGCCTGTAAGACGTGCTGGGCGAAATATTATTGCAGCGGAGGTTGCCACGCCAACGCGCTTCACATGTCCGGCGACATCGCAAACCCCTATTCTTTGGGATGTAAATTAGAAAAAAAACGCCTGGAATGCGCCATAGGCATTTACGCGAAATCCTTTTCAGAACAATCCTGGCTACCTTAAGCGAAAGGGGAGTGCTCGAACTCTGTTTGTTTGTATAAGCGATTTGCTCCACTGCACTACCCTAAGGTCACGGAGTTCATATATTGCAGCTTTTGTGATTTTTTTCTGAAGAATTGATGTGAATTCGTCACAACACTTGACAATGGACACAGAAAAAAATATTCTGTAGGCAGGGAGAAGATAAAAAAATCATTTTCGAAGCAGATCAAAAGGTTCAAAGAAAAAGAAAAATCCTATTACAAGTGCCACATACGGCATGTTGATGTTTTCTGTTCTCTTATTCGGAGATTGGAATAATAATATTGCCCAACAGACGGCGCCTATCCGGTCATCCCTATCCCCCTCTCTTATTATGACCGGATGGGTGTTTTATTTTATCCAAAATCTTTGCAATTACCGACCGAACCCTTCCCTGTACAATGTGTTCAATTCTTGAAGACTTTGAAGATTCGGTGTATACTTACAGTAATTCATTATTTGGCGTTTTTGCAGAGGTGTATTGATGCTGCCGACGATGGTTCTCCTACCAATATGTATGGTATTTGCACTCCCTCTTTTAGCAAAGTTTGCAAACCAGGCAATCGGTTGGATAGCTTTTTTAATTCCGTTGGGCTTATTTGTTAAGTACCTTAGCTATCTGCCGGAGGTTTCGCGAGGAGAGGTTATCTATACAGAGATTCCGTGGGTTTCGAACCTTGGTATCGATTTGGCATTTCGCTTGGACGGACTTTCTCTACTATTCGCGCTGCTTATTACCGGAATCGGAACCATGGTCGTTTTGTATTCCATATTCTATCTGAGACCCCATAAAGATTTTTTCCACGGATTTCTGCCACAGCGTGTTGAGCGACTTGGTAATTTCTACGTATTTCTGTTTGTGTTCATGGGCGCGATGCTCGGCGTTGTAACCGCAGACAATCTTATTATCCTGTATATCTTTTGGGAGCTCACAAGCACATCCAGCTTTTTGCTCATTGGGTATTGGTTTGATAAGGATGCTTCCAGATATGGTGCGCAGCGGGCACTGTTTGTCACGATTATCGGTGGGCTTGCACTTCTTGTTGGCTTCATCTTGCTTGGTCAGGCGGCAGACACTTTTAGCATCAGTCAAATCCTTGCGCATCCGGAACAGATAAAGAATGCGCCACTTTATCCTGTGATCGCGATTCTTATTATGATAGGTGCTTTTGCAAAGTCTGCACAGGTTCCTTTCCATATTTGGCTTCCAACGGCGATGGAAGCGCCAACACCCATCAGTTGTTATCTGCACTCGGCAACGATGGTAAAAGCGGGCATTTTTCTTCTTGCGCGCCTAACGCCCGTGCTTGGCAATTCTCATCTATGGCAAGGAACAATCGTTATCGTCGGAATCTCATCCTTGCTCTTTGGCTCCTTCATGGCACTGCGAAAAACCGACCTCAAGGCCATTTTGGCATACTCAACCATAAGCCAGCTTGGGCTCATCGTTTGTTTGGTTGGGATAGGAACAAAGGCAGCCCTTCTTGCTGCGATGTTTCATCTTTTTAACCATTCGGCGTTTAAAGGCAGCCTGTTTCTCATGACGGGAATTGTCGATCATCAGACGGACACGCGAGACATTGCTTTCGTGAGCGGTCTTGGGAAGGTGATGCCGGTGACGGCAGGAATTGCGTTCATCGGTTCGTTGTCTATGGCAGGACTTCCTCCCTTTTCCGGATTCTTGAGCAAAGAGCTCTTCATCACTTCCGTTGCAGAGGCAGGGCAAGAAGGCTTGTCGTTCTTTGGCTCCTTTACGGTTGTTCTCACCATCGTGGCCGTTATCGCGAGTCTCTTTACCTTTGTCTATTCCCTAACCATCTTTGGCAAGGCATTTACCGGCAAATTAAAGAGTCCCGGAGAACATCCGCCACATGAGGCATCGCCCGGGCTTCTTATCCCGGCATGTGCGTTGGTTCTATTTAATGTGGTCGTCGCCATTTTCCCCAATGTTTTCGGGCGCGTACTCATTGCGCCGGCAGCAGAAACCATTGCCGGGGTTCCGGTGGAATCGCATATTGCATTCTGGCATGGATTCAATCTGCCACTTTTGCTCACGCTTATTATTTTCGCAGGCGGCGCAATCCTGTTTGCCAACGCCGAGCGCTTCAAGCCATTCATCCTGAGACTCAAAAGTCCCATCGGGGCAGAGAAGGCTTATGAATGGGCAGTCCCACGGATTTATAACACATCCGGAAGGGTTACCGATTTTTATATGCGAGGGTCGCTACGAAATTATACTGCGCTAACGATGCTTGCGTTCATTTTACTGACGGCGCTGCCTCTCACGATTTATTCGTTATGGGGAAATCTCTCCTTTGATAATTTGGCACCCGTTACGATTCTGGAGATTGTAATGGTGTTGGTTGCAATGACGTGTGCTTTTGCCGTAACGCGTTTTCGCCGACCGTTATTCGCCGTCTTGTCGCTCGGTGGCGTAGGCGCGACCGTCTCGTTTTTCTTTGTTGTGTTCCGCGCTCCGGATCTTGCGCTTACCCAACTTCTTGTGGAAATTTGTAGTACGGTTCTCTTTTTGATGGCACTACGTATGATGCCGGAGCGAATGGACCCCAACCCGCCGACGCGTCCCATCCGCAGGAAACTGAACGCCATTGTCTCCATCTCTCTTGGTGCGCTCGTTGCTTTCTTGAGTTATTGGGGGCACAGCAACAAAAGCTTCTCACCCATATCATGGTTCTATTCGGAGAACAGCTATACCAGAGGCGGTGGGCATAACGTTGTCAATGTCACGCTCATCGACTTCCGCGGACTCGACACCATGGGAGAAATAACGGTGCTTTCAATTGCCACGGTCGGCGTCCTTATGCTTGTAAACCTTGTTCCGAAAGAGCGGTCGCTCCTAAGACCCACGCACAAACATGGGAAGCTTCCCCTCTCCACAAACAATGTCATTTTGTATACGACGTTGCAGACTTTGGCTCTCATCATTCTCGTGACATCGCTCTTCATTTTCTGGAAGGGTCACAATGCTCCGGGTGGTGGATTTATCGCGGGGTTGATGTTTTCCGGTGCGGTTTTGTTAATCTACCTTGTTCGAGGCAGATTGTTCCGTGGTCAAATCGATGTGAATTATAAAATGCTCTTGCCCATTGGCCTTTCCTTTGCCGTCGGCTGCGGACTTGGAGGCGTTTTCTTTGGCGAGGCATTCCTATCTCATACATTCGGCTATTTTCACGTTCCGTTTTTTGGAGAAATAGAGCTTGCCACGGCGACCATTTTCGATTTCGGCGTGTTTCTTGTCGTAATCGGAACCGTGTTGTCAATCGTTACAAACATTGGAAAAGGACAGGAGGATCTGTGATATGGAATTGATCATCGCGATTCTTATCGGCTTCCTTTTTGCCGCAGGTGCCTATTTGATTTTAGAGCGTCGTTTGCTTCGTGTTGTCATGGGGGCAAGCCTCATGTCGCATGGTGTATTGTTGTTTCTGATTACTGCGGGAAGCCTCAAACGTGGGCTGGCCCCTATTTTGGTGGAAGGTGGCGAAGAATATGTGGATGCGGTTCCGCAGGCGCTCATCCTCACCGCAATTGTCATTAGCTTTGCCACGACAGCGTTTTCGCTTGTTTTGGCATACAAGATTTACCACCGAGGTGGCAAAGACGATTTGGAAAAACTGAGAGGGGAGGTGGATGCACATGATGAGCACAGGAATGAGTAGCAATCTTCCGATGTTGCCGATTCTCGTCCCTTTTATCTCCGCCATCCTCATGCTTTTCTTTGGGAAAAGAGTTGTTGCGCATAAGATTATTGCAGTCCTTTCTACCTCGATAAGTGTCGTGGTCTCCTTCTATCTTCTGATCGTTGTCCTGAAGGAGGGCATGCTCGTATTCTGCGCAAGCGATTGGTCCGCACCCTTTGGCATCATCTTGACGATGGATCTCTTCTCATGCATTATGGTTATTTTGAGCGGGGTCATCTTTTTCGCCGGGACGCTGTATAGCATCTTCACAATCGATTATGAACAGCAGCGTAACGACTATTTTGTTCTCGTCTTGTTTATGGCGATGGGTGTAAACGGTGCATTCATTACCGGTGATATTTTCAATATGTTTGTGTGGTTTGAAATTTTGCTTGTGAGTTCCTATGTGCTCATGGCAATCGGCTCTTTCAGGAAACAGCTTCGTGAGACCTTCAAATATATGATGCTGAACATTCTTGCATCGACGCTCTTCCTCATCGCGGTAGGGGTCCTTTATTCAATCGTCGGGTCCATGAACATGGCGGACATCGCGGAAAAATTAGCGACACTTGACAACAAAGGTATCATAACCGTCATCGCCATGATGTTCCTCGTCGTCTTTGGCATTAAAGGTGGTTTGTTCCCGCTCTTCTTTTGGCTGCCACAATCGTATACAGAGCCGCCTGCCGCCGTTGCGGCCATCTTTGGCGGGATGCTGACAAAGGTCGGTGTCTATTGCCTATTTCGGGTGTTCACGCTCATTTTCGTGGGGAACACGGCATTTACGCATTCGGTGCTTCTCATTTTGGGCATTGCAACCATGCTGATCGGGGTCATTGGTGCGGTGGGACGGTTCCGCTTTAAGAGCATTTTGTCCTATCACATCATCTCTCAGGTGGGATACATGATTATGGGGCTCGGTCTTTATACGGTAATGGGCATTGCGGGCGGAATTTTTCATATTGCACACAATGTGGTCGTGAAAAGCTGCTTATTTCTCACGCAGGGCATAACCAATAAAATCTCGAAGACAGACAACATCAAAGAGATGGGTGGAATGTTGGCGAAATATCCGGTACTCGGATGGACCTTCCTTCTGGCAGCGTTCTCCCTTGCCGGTGTGCCCCCGTTTTCCGGCTTTTTCAGCAAGTTTATTTTGATTCAGGAGTCCTTGGCGCAAAGCCTTTATTGGGCGGTAATTATTGCAGTTGCCGTGAGTTTTCTCACCCTCATGTCGCATATTAAGATTTTCCTTTATGTCTTTTGGGGAAAAGAGAAAACATTGCCACATCCGGAAGACAATCTTCGTCGAAACGTTACCGGTGCACTTGCACCCTGCATCATGTTGGTTACGGCATCCCTTGCAATGGGAATCGCAGCACAGCCTGTTATGGAAGTCATTTTAGAAGCGTCTAAACAATTGATGGATCCGAATTATTATATAGAATCGGTTATGTCCATTGCAGGGCGAAGGTAGAGGTGACGTATGGCGGTTTTGTTTCTGTATTGCATAGTGCTTGCGTTTATATGGATGATGCTCATGTCCGTTTTTACGGTGCCGATGTTCATTACGGGGTTTCTTGTGGGTGCGGGCGTACTGACGATTTATTACGGCGTCATCTATTGGAAGGGTGATCGAAAATTCCATCCGCCGAAGTTCCGGGGAAATATAAAAAAAGCACCCTACTATATTTCGCTCATATTTGTGTTCATTTGGGAACTCATCAAAGCGAATCTGATGGTACTCAAGCAGGCGTTCAGCAAAAATATGAAATTGGCACCGGGCATCATCGCACTATCGATTGATTTGGAGAGTCCGACGCAAATTATGCTCTTGGCAAACATGATCACACTGACACCGGGAACCATTTCCATCGAGGTTTCGCCGGACAACAAAACGATATTTGTCCATGCGTTAGATTGCACGGATCCACAAGGCGTTATCGATGGAATCAACAAAGCTTTTACGCGAAGATTGAAAGGAGTGTCATGGAATGACTTTTCCGTTCGTTGAGTTTCAATTTACCGAATACTTTCTTATAAACATCGTATTGAACATCTGCTTCTTTATGATGGCGACGTGTTTGATCTTGTGCACGTATCGGCTGATTAAAGGACCGACTGTTTCCGACCGCATCATATCCGGAGACGCGATTTCCTGCTGTGTTATGGCACTGATTGTTCTTTACGGGGTGATGCAAAACACGATCATGTATATGCCGGCTGTGCTCGTGACGGCACTACTTGGATTTTTGGGGATGATTGCCATGGGTAAGTACATCACAAACGGAAACATCATGTACCCGATGTATCAATCTGTGCGAACCTCCAAAAAGCACGAAAAGGAAAGAGAGAAATCGGAATGAACCTTGGTATACAGATATTGATATCATTTTTTCTACTTGCCGGTTCGATTTTTTTTCTTGGCGGCAGTGTAGGACTTATCCGCTTTCCGGATGCGTATTCACGAATGCACGCACTTGGAAAACCGATTACCCTTGGCATGATATGCTACCTTGTTGCAGCGTTCATCTTCTTCCTGGCGACGGAGCATGGTTTTGATGCCATCACCGTAATTGTATTGATTTTTATCTTCCTCACATCTCCGGTGGGAACGCACATGATTGCCAAAACGTCCTACCACCGGGCGACGCCACTCTCGCCAAAGACCATTCGGGACGAGCTGGGTCCGGTTATGAACGAGATGGTTCAGAGCCCTGAAGAGATGGAGGCCTTGGAAAAAGAAGGCTACTAAAGATGCAAAATCGAAAGCGATTTCGATATTTTGAGGAAGAGCTGGAAGAAGCGGCAAGTGCTGCTTTTTTTGCCGTCCCGGGAATGGTTGCAGATCGGGTTTCACAGAAAACGCAGCAGGAATATCTGACAAAGAGACGCGATCAGGTAGGTGACGGTTCGATTGTTTCGGCGACAGTGAGTCAGTTAGGCGAATATTCCTTCTGTTTTGTCCTTACGGCAGGCACGCCTCCGAAAGGCGCGGGTGATTATGAAACTTTATTGATGGATCTTTGGGCAAACGCGTATCTTGAGGCTGCAAAGCGACGCTTGCTGCAAGATGGGGCTCTGTTTTTACAAAAGAGTTTAGCAGAAAAAGAACTTGTTTTACGGTTCGATAAACTTGTTACCCCGGGTATTTCAGATGTGCCGCTTTCCGCAAATGCGTGGATTGCAGATGTTTCCGGTGCAGAGGCGATGGGTGTATCCGTTTTCGAATCCGGCACCATGATGCCGTTGAAGACATTGGCTTCGGTTGCCGTGTACAGCCCAAATCTCAATCCCTCTCCGAAAGCGAATTTCTGTAAAAAATGCAAAAGCCTTCAGGGTTTTACAATCAATCCCGAAGGCTGTATGTTTTGCTTTGGAAAGGCAGATTCTTTCGGTGCTTAAATTAAACCGTATGCTTGCATTTCTTTACGCAGACGTTCTAAATTCGCGTCTTCCATCGGACACATCGGAAGTCGATATTCATATTCGATTTTGCCCATAAGCCATAGAGCGGCCTTTACCGGAACCGGATTCACTTCACAGAACAAAGCATTTGTGAGTGCAAGTGTGTCGAGTTGAAGTTTGCACGCGCCCTTCACATCTCCGTCCAGAAATTTCATGACCATATCGTGTGTATCTCGTGGTGCAACATTCGCAAGAACCGAAATGACGCCAGCGCCACCAAGAGAAAGAAGCGGAACAATCATATCATCATTGCCCGAATACAAATCAAAATCGTCCGACGTGACACGTGCGATTTCCGCGCATTGTGCGATATTGCCACTGGCCTCTTTCAGGCCCACGATGTTTTTCACTTCTGCAAGCTTTGCGCATAGGTCCGGTGTCAAATTCATTCCGGTACGTCCGGGCACAGAATAGAGCAAAATCGGGAGATTGACCGATTCGGCAATTGCGGTAAAATGTTCGATGGTTCCACGTTTTGTCGCTTTGTTATAGTAAGGCGTAACGTGCAACAGAGCATCTGCTCCAAGTTTTTCGGCCTCTTTGCTTAAATGAATGCCATGCTGTGTTTCATTGCTTCCGACGCCGGCAATGACCGGAATACGCTTATTGATTTTTTTGATGGCATAATCTATGACGGACAGATGTTCCACATCAGGGAGTGTTGACGCCTCGCCGGTGGTTCCGCAAATGACAATCGCATCTGTTTTTTCAGCAACGTGCCAATCCAGGAGGGCACCCAAGCTGTCATAATCGACCTTCCCTTCTTTAAAAGGAGTAACAATGGCGACAGCAGAACCTTGAAAAACTGACATAAAAACCGCCTCCTTTCCGGAGTATACGGATGAGAACAGAAATCTGCACCCGATAGATATTTTTATTTGTTTTTACATCTTAACACTCGCAGGAAAAATAGGGAAGGGGCATTTTTGCAAAGAAATATATGGTATCTCAAGGACGAAAACAAAGTATGGGCTGCTATAGAGGCCGTTTTCGGCGAGTTCGAGCAATCCCCTTTAGCTTATGGTAAAATGGAACCAGATAGAATCGTGTCTATCTGGACAGAAAGAGGTACAACAATTGGGAAGCATGAAATTTAGGGACGCGCTTTGGCCGGCAGACCCCATTTCGGATTTAAGGGAACTCGTGAATCGCAGTGCGGATTTACACGGAGACTGGCCGGCGTACTACGTAAAAGACAGACCGGGTGGTCCGTATCGAGCGATTTCGTTCAAAGAATATCGGCGCGATGTGAGCGCACTTGGTACTGCATTCATCGAAATGGGCTTGCAGGGGAAAAAAGTTGCAGTCATCGGCGAAAATCGATACGAGTGGATTCTTACTTATTTAG
The DNA here is from genome assembly GCA_031287295.1 of Eubacteriales Family XIII. Incertae Sedis bacterium. Classification (GTDB taxonomy): domain Bacteria; phylum Bacillota; class Clostridia; order Peptostreptococcales; family Anaerovoracaceae; genus JAISTV01. The sequence goes on along the minus strand of JAITTH010000061.1, from coordinate 6,484 downwards.
CAACAACGTGCATGGGTGGTGTGATTGTTCCGATCGACCGTGAATTGTCGGCAGAGGAAGTTACACACCTTCTCGATCGGTCCGGTGCAGTCGCCTTTGTCTACTCAGGGAAATCCGAGAGACTTGTTGATGCAGCGTTGGAACATACAAACACTGCAATACAACTTATTTCTATGGATGCACAGGAAGATGTTCCTGAAAAGCGCTCTCTATCGACATTGTTGCGATGGGGGTACGATTTGATGGAGAAGGGACACAAAGATTTTTTCCAAGTGGAGATTGATCCGAATAAAATGTGCTCGCTCATCTATACCTCGGGAACAACCGGGCTTGCGAAGGGCGTAATGCTTTCGCATCGGAATCTCACTGCCAATGTGGTTGCAATGGCAGAGTTCGTAAACGTGATTGGTTGGACAGCTTTGTCCGTTTTGCCGATGCACCACACCTACGAATTTTCTTGTGGCATTCTGGGCACTTACTATCAGGGTTGTGCCGTTGCCATATGCGAAGGTCTAAAGTACATCGTAAAGAATATGGGTGAGAGCAAGGCGAACGTTCTGCTTGGCGTGCCGCTCATGTTTGAGAAGATGCACCAAAAGGTGTGGAAAGAGGCGGAAAATAGCGGGAAAGCAAAAACCATGCGCCGTGCAATTGCTGTATCAAAAAAGGTCGGCGGGCAAAAATTGAAAGCGACAAAAAAACTATTTAAGGCGATTCATCAAAGTATGGGCGGAGAAATGCGAACGATTATTGCGGGTGGCGCGGCAGCAAATCCTGCGGTGATCGAGGACTTCAACGCAATGGGGTTCAATATGCTTCAAGGCTATGGCATGACAGAAAATTCCCCTATCATCGCGGTGAATAAAGATCGTTGCAGCAAACCTTCGTCAGCGGGCATCCCCCTTTCCGGAACAGAAGTGAAAATTGTTGACCCGGACGAAGATGGTATCGGAGAGATTGTCTTTCGCGGACCTTCCGTCATGCTCGGATATTACGACGATCCGGAAGAGACCGCAAAGGTGCTTCGAGATGGATGGCTGTATAGTGGAGACTATGGCTATATCGACAAAGATGGGTTCGTCTTCATTACCGGACGGAAAAAGAATGTAATTGTTACGAAAAACGGAAAGAATATCTTTCCGGAAGAAGTTGAGTATTATTTGCTCCGATCGCCGTTCATCGAAGAAGTCGTTGTCTGGGGAAAAGACGAAGACAGTGGTGATACGGTTCTCTGCGCCGACATATTCCCGGATTATGAATATTTGAAGGAGAACTTTGCAGGTGCTAACGAAGAAGATATTCGAAAGTGGATCGATAGTGAAGTCGATAAAGCCAATGAGCAAATGCCATCCTATAAACGTGTGAAGAGGTTTTTTGTAAGAGATACGGAATTCGAAAAAACAACGAAAAAATCAATCAAACGCCACACAATAGCACACAATAATTGACGGGAGATCAACATGGTACTTGAGACAAAGCTGAGCGCAGAAGAGTATGAAAAGATCAAGATAGAAGACCATAACAAAGCAAACGAGCTATACAAATTTATCCAAAACAGCAAAGATCCGTACATTGTCGATCGCGATCAGAGAGCAATTGCCGACCTGAAACATATGTTTGAAACAAGCGTAGAGCTCTATGCAGACAGACCGGCATTTTATGAGAAAAAAACACACAAAGACCCCTACGAAGCCATTACTTATCGAGAAGCGAAGGCGGATGTAGACGCGCTTGGGACTGCTTTACATGCGCACGGATTACGCGGAAAGCGCATCGGAATCATTGGAGAAAACTCCTATGCATGGGCAACCGCCTATCTGGCTACGGTTTGTGGTGCGGGCATCGTTGTCCCTCTGGACAAAGAACTACAAGACGAAGAGATCGAATACCTTGTTCACACTGCGGATATCCACTGCATTTTTTATTCCAAGAAATTTGCACAGCTCTTTCAAAATCTTCACGATTCCGGCTCGACAAACATAAAATTATTTGTGAATCAAGAGAGTACGGAGCTTCAGCCGCATGAAATGTCCAGAAAAGACCTCTTGGCAGAAGGGCGCACCTTGCTTGATGCCGGCAATCGCGAGTTTTTGGATGCGCAAGTGTTACGGACGGGCATGGGGATCTTGCTTTTCACATCCGGAACCACAGGTCTTGCGAAGGGCGTAATGCTTTCGCACGAAAACCTGTGTACCGATTTGATGATTGCGCCAACCGTTTTTGATGTTGTGAAAGAAGACATTTTCTTTTCTGTGTTGCCACTGCATCACACGTATGAATGCACCTGCGATTTTCTCATTCCACTGTATAAAGGCTCTGCCATTGCTTACTGTGAAGGGTTACGGCACATCACAGAGAATCTTGCTGAAATAAAACCGACGATGTTCCTTGGCGTTCCGCTCTTGTTTGAAAACATGTATCGAAAAATTTGGCAAAACGTGCGGAAACAAGGGAAGGAAAAATTGTTAAAACGAGTCATCAAGCTCAATCGAAAAACGAAAAAAATAGGCATTGATCTCGGGAACATCTTCTTTAAGCAAATTCGTTCGGTGTTTGGTGGGCGTATGCGAAAAGTCATTTGTGGAGGTGCTGCGATAGATCCTGCGATTCTTGACGGAATTCGAGATTTTGGGATTCAGTCGTTACAAGGATATGGGCTCACCGAGTGCGCGCCGATTTGCGCCCTCAATCCAATTACCGACCCGCGCAGTGCCAGCGCAGGGTATATTCTTCCCGGTTTTGACGGATACATTGACGATCCGGACCCGGAAACCGGAATCGGAGAAATATGCGTAAAGGGCGATAATGTTATGCTCGGGTACTATGAAAACCCGGAGGCAACAGCGGAAGTTCTGAAGGACGGATGGTATCATACGGGCGATTATGGATACATTGACAAAGACCGCTTTGTTTACATTACCGGACGGAAGAAAAACGTCATCATCACGAAAACAGGCAAAAATGTCTTCCCGGAAGAGTTGGAGTACTATATAAACCAGGCTGAGCTTATTGAGGAATCTATGGCCTGGGAAGATGTTGCCGAGATGCAAGGCGACACGTTAATTGCCATTACGGTTCGTATCAATAAAGAGTCCGCACAAGAACAACTTGGCAATGACTACGATCTCGAAGCCTTGGAAAAGCTTGTTTGGACAGAAATAGACCGTGTGAACAAAGAGTTACCCTATTATAAAAAGATAAAAAAACTATACATGAGGGATGATGAGTTTATAAAAACAACCAAGAAATCCATCAAAAGATTTGTGAACGAAAACCGTACAGGCGTAGAAGCCTAAGAAAAAAGTCCGACAAAAGAAGGAGGCACTCAGATCATCTCTGAATGCCTTCTTCTTTTCATTTGCGATGTCCGGGCGTACCTTTAATAAGCAGGATCGTCTAGCTGGAAGTATGCTTGAGGATGCTTGCATGCGGGACACTCTGTGATGGCGTTTTTCCCGGTATAGACAAATCCGCAGTTTCCACACTTCCACACCACGGGTTCGTCGCGGGAGAATACTTTCCCGGTTTCAATGTTTTCTTTGAGTTTCAAATAGCGTTCTTCGTGGTGCGCCTCAATTTTCCCGACATTCTCCATTTGCAGCGCAATGTCTTCAAATCCTTCCGCGCGAGCCGTCTCCGCAAATTCTTTGTACATCGTTGTCCATTCGTAATTTTCTCCGGCAGCAGCATCTGCCAAATTTTCAGTTGTTGTTCCGATTCCGTGGAAAAGCTTGAACCACAATTCGGCATGTTCTTTTTCATTTGCTGCGGTTTCTTCAAAAATGCGAGATATTTGCACGTATCCTTCTTTCTTTGCTTTCGACGCATAAAAAGTGTACTTATTTCTCGCTTGCGATTCTCCGGAAAATGCTGTTTGGAGATTTTCGTAAGTTTTTGTTCCTTTCAGATCTTTTGCCATTGAAATTTCCTCCATGATTCATAATACCCCGAGTGATAACGATTGATAAGCAAATATTATACGACGCGTCCTGTTACGTAAAGGATTTTTTGCCTGTTGTTTGAGAAATCGCTACCGGAGATTTGTTTCATTCGAGAAGTCCGCCACCGATAAATTCTCTTAAAATCGACTGTTTGGGAATGACATCTGTTGCTTCAAGTGGCGAAAAGAATTTCAAAAAGGATAACAATCGTTTTGCTTCACTGTATTCGGGATCCTTCACGGAAACTTGCATCAGCAACGGTTCGCAGAAAAGGCGCAATACCGAAACTTCATACAACAAGGCAGAGTTAAAAACCATGTCCGCCTCATGGTTAAAGGGGAAGATGTTTATATTCTCCCCTGCGCGGACTTTTGGCCATAGCCGGATGGTTTCATTTACAGATTTTCCACGTGTACGAGAATCTCGGAGAATTCGCCGAAGCAACCGCACGTCCGTTGTCGGGATACGGTTGTGGTCGTCGATATTCAGTTGAGACAAGGGGCTGATGTACACACGGAACTTCTGATTTTCCGGGATATGCAAGGAAAGGTTGGCGTTTAATCCATGGATTCCCTCGATGACAATGAGCTGATTCTCTTCGAGTCGGGTTTTCCTATTGCCATAAATTCTTTTCCCCTCGATAAAATCGAAGATGGGCAAATCGACTTCCTCGCCAAGCAGAAGTGCGTTGACATCGTTGTTAAACGCCTCCACATCTACGGCATCCAGGTCTTCGAAGTTGTATTCGCCGTCTTCATCTTTGGTGAGCAGTGCGCGGTCGATAAAGTAATCGTCGGTGCCCAAGTACAGAGGCATCGTTCCATAAATGGCAAGGGCGCTTGAAAGCCGATTGGCAAAGGTCGTTTTCCCGGAAGAAGATGGACCGGAAATGAGCACAACACGTTTTTGGGATTCAATGATGCTCCGTGCAATGGATTTTATTCTTGCTACATGGAGGCGCTCGGAAATCGTAATGATCTCCGCGCTGCTACCGTTGGATATTTCGCGATTGAGATCTCCGGCATATCCGGAATCGAGACTTTTTGCGATATTCCAACCCCGTGCAAATTCATCGAAAATTTTCTCATCGTTTACGTAAGGAGGCAAGACATTCGGATAAGAAGTATCCGGATAGCGTAGCAGCATTCCATTTTGATAACGATTCAATCCAAACACATCAAGACAGCCCGTAGACGGAACCATGTGCCCATAAAAATAATTGGAATAGCCATCGATCGAATATATCGCTATGTTTTGGATGTCGGGTGTGTGGCGAACGAGTTCCAGCTTTTCCGCGGAAAAGTGATCTTGCATTTGCGCCAGTAATTCATCCCGGCTTTCGACCGTTTTCTCAATGGGCATATCGGCACTGATGATTTCTTTCATTCGATTGCCAATGGCAATAATCTGCGCATCTGTCAGGTGCTTGGGTTTGTTTGTTTCGGTATAAAGTCCCCGGTTAATGGAATTCAGTATGTCAATGTCTGCATTACCAAGAATGTCGTTCGCTGCCTTTAGGTAGACAAGGCACAAGCTTCGCTGATAAATGCGATCTGCGATGTTTGAGCGAAGATCCAGAAATCGAATATGACAAGACTCCTGAATGCGATACGTTAGCTCTTTTTCAATATTGTCTACAAGCGCTGCAATGATGCGATATTTGATGCGATGTGCAAATTCCTTCGTAAGCTCAACCAGTGTGATTCCCTGTTCAACCTTACAAACAAAAGGTGGTTCTGATTTTTCGAACTGAATGCTGATTTCTATAGCCATGTTTGCTCCTCATATGAACGGTTCGTTTTCATGAAAGAATAAAATAGGATTTGTTGTATGTCCAAACTCGCTTACCTTATAGTAACCCAGAAATTGTATCATTTGAAACCGTTTTATTACTTTGTCACAGGAGGCTCCAAATTATGAAGAAGAAAATGACAACTTTTTTATGATATAATAAAAATCATGGTTAAAGCGCGGGCAATTGACAAGGGAGAAAAATCCCGCCGAAGGACGAAGGCTTCTTCAATCATCGATATGGAGGAAGCACAACGTACGCGTCGGCAACTTAGTTATGCCACAAAAAAGGGATATGTGTCAGTGCGCGAATCTGAAAATTGGGCGCAAGATCTTCCGGACGACCAACCTGTTCCCAAAGAAAAGCGCAAACGCCTACTCACCGGCAAGAGAATTCTCTGTCTGGGAATTGTCATCGCGACAATCGCCCTAATTTCTTTTCCCATCTTCAAGGTGCACGGTTTACGCCAAGAGGAAGCGGAAGCGATAAAGACATTGAACGCAAAAGAAGAAAAAAAAGAGAGGCTCGAAAGAGAACTTTCTATGGTCACAGACCCAAAATACATCGAAACACAGGCACGTGAAACTTTGAGAATGATAAAAGCCGGCGAAACACTATACATTTTTGAAACGGAAAAAGGGGCAGTGGCAGATGCGAGCGCGTAAGGGAAACTTCCCGACAGACAATTCCCGCCGTTATCTCCGATAAAATGTGAATGATAGATACCTATAAAAAAAGAGTAGTGCAAGCA
>JAITTH010000117.1 GCA_031287295.1 Eubacteriales Family XIII. Incertae Sedis bacterium | reverse complement strand
CAAGCAGTTTGACACAATTGACAATCGTACGCTCGACGAGGTTGTGCGGTGGCTTATCGAAAGCAATCATATTCCAAGTTTCTGTACGGCGTGTTATCGCGAGGGTCGCACAGGTGATCGGTTTATGGCACTCTGCAAGTCGGGGCAGATTCAAAACTGCTGTCATCCCAATGCGCTCATGACGCTGGAGGAGTATCTCATGGATTATGCGGCACCCGAAACGCGAACGTTGGGTGAGAAATTGATCGGGTCAGAAATCCACAACATACCCAAAGAAAAGGTGCTGAACTTAGTGAGCGAGCATCTCGAAAAAATTAAAAAAGGAAGTAGAGATTTTAGGATATGAGTTTAAACAATACCCCAAACGGAGAACGACTGCACATCGGACTTTTCGGTCGCCGCAATTCGGGAAAGTCGAGTTTGCTCAATGCGATAACGGGGCAGGATTTCGCCGTTGTGTCACAAATAAAAGGAACAACAACCGATCCTGTTCTCAAAACGATGGAACTATTACCCATCGGACCCGTGCTGATTATCGACACACCAGGGATAGATGACGACGGCGAATTGGGCGAAAAGCGCGTGGAAAAAACCAAGAATGTACTCCGCAAGACAGATGTTGCGGTCTTGGTTGTCGATGTGCAAGTGGGGCTTATGCCCGAGGATGAGGCACTCATTAACATTTTCGAACAAACCGACGTAAAGTATTTGGTTGTGTATAACAAATGCGATCTCGCCAAAAGAGACGAGGGGTTTTGCGTCAGCGCGACGACGGGCGAGAATATCTATGAATTAAAGGAAAAGATTGCCGAAATGGGCACGGAGGAAGAAAAAAATCGCCGATTGGTTGGCGATTTGCTCAATCCACACGATGTTGTTGTGCTTGTTGTCCCCATCGATAAGGCAGCACCGAAGGGTCGGCTCATCCTGCCACAGCAGCAGGCGATTCGCGATATTTTGGAAGCGGGAGCGGTATCGATTGTGGTTCGCGATGTCGAATTTGCGCAGACGCTAAAGAGTCTGCCGAACCCGCCGAAGCTTGTCATTACAGATAGTCAGGCGTTTGAGAAGATTTCGAAGGAAACACCGCAGACGGTTTCGCTTACGTCTTTTTCCATTTTGATGGCAAGGTACAAAGGTGTATTAAAAGATGCCGTAGTGGGCGCAAGGGCACTGGATTCGTTGAAAGATGGCGATAAGGTTCTGATTGCGGAAGGATGCACGCATCATCGGCAGTGCGACGACATTGGAACCGTCAAAATGCCACGCTGGATTGCGAATCATACAGGAGCAAAGCTCCATTACGAGTTTACATCCGGCGTTGGGTACCCATCGGATTTTTCGGAATATAAGGTGATTGTGCATTGCGGTGGCTGTATGCTCAACAGTCGGGAGATGCTGTATCGCGCGCGGGTGGCAAAGGAAGCGGACATCCCAATGACGAATTATGGCATTGCGATAAGCCACATGCAGGGAATTTTGGAAAGATGCATCGCCATGCTACCCTCTCTACCGTAAGAGAAAGGCGAGTTCGAGCAATCCTCAGGCTTGTGAAAAAGCTTGAAGATAGCACTTAAAATGGTTCTATTTTTTCACGGTTCCTTTTTTCTTGATGTAGGAACGGATTTGAGCTTTATGCTGATACAAGTGAACGATTATAAGAGCGGTTCCCAATATCGCTGAAACTTCGTGAATATGCCGAAATATAATCAGCTGCTCCATCTCGTCCACAACATACCCAACAGCTGAAATCCCCGTAAGAATTACCAAGCTCCAGACGATGAGCAAAGACCAATCCATGATGTATTGCCACTTTGTTTTTTGATTCAGTTTCCCCGCTTTGAACGCCTTCTTAACGGACGCGACCCATTTTCTGTTCAAAAGAAAATGAACAATGAAAAGCGCAACAAAAACGAGACCCGCAATAAAATGGATTTCCACAAGGAGAATCTCAGTCGGAACGAGTTCAAGAATTAGAATGAAAACCATGAGTACATCAACGATTATCTTAACTGTTCTGATTTTCATAAACTCTAGCCCTCGTAAATATGTTGTTTGCCCTGTGCCGATACAAACATTATACTACGCGTCTGTGAATAAAAAATGAACAAGAGAAAATGAATGCTCAAAACGGTTCTGCGAAGAATACTTGACAAGGAATGCCGGTTAGCATATGCTAACAATATAGTTTGCTATCGCTAACTTTTGTCATAGAACAAGGAGGCTTCCTTTATGAGCATTGTCATCATCGGTGGGCACGACCGCATGGTATGTCGTTATAAGACCATTTGCAAAGAATTCAATTGTGATGCCAAGGTCTATACGCAGCCATCCGGAAACTTGGAAAATATGATCGGACATCCGCATTGCATCATTCTTTTCACCAACCCCATCTCCCATAAAATGGCGAAAATCGCCAGAAACACCGCTACACAAAACAACATTCCACTCTACCAGTCTCACAACGGCAGTGGCAGTGCCCTTCGAAGTATTTTGGGGAATCAGATAGAAGCCGAAATATAAATAGCAACCCCCAAGATATGCGCAGGTACAAACGATATCGTTTTGAGGCAATGCGGTGTCTTGCTCGTGCGAATCGATTATGTTACGATTCACTTGTCCAAGTGTATCCCTACGATATGTAGAAGATATCACAGGGCATTTCAGATTATGTCATATCATGCTATGAGGCTTTGCATACGACAGGTACAGACTATATCGTTGAAGACATTGACCTATTCATCGAAGCCCGTCAGTGAATCGTTTTGGGGCTTTATCGGTACAATAATAATCCCGACGCCCGATTTTCTATGGTAAGCTATAAGTGGCAGAGAATTGTTCCATTTTGGGCAATTTCTTGTCGTCTATCCTTCTGTTAAGAGAAAGGGGATTAAGGTATTTGGGAAACGCCCATGCCTTATCGGTCGTTTTTAATTATGAAAATTTGAATAATATGGGATATTGAAAATGTAACACCGCCGACGGGAATGAATTTCATTCAGGCGGTTATCGACGCAATTAGCGTGAATGGGCGTCTTTCTTACGCGATGGCTTTTGGCGATTGGAACAATCCGCAGATTTCCGGCATTGCGGAGGAGATGGCATCCAGCAATTTCGAACTGATTCACACGCCACACGGCAGCAAAAAGAACAGCACAGATATGTCGCTTATTGCACATGGTGTGGAGCTTATTTTTCAATATCCGAACATTGAGAGATTTGTGTTGGTTTCGGGCGACGGAGATTTTCGTCCGTTGCTCCTTACACAAAAGAAGCACGGCAAAGAAACCTGGGTGGTCTGCGATGTGAACAACAGCGCGTCGGAAGACCTCATCAAAATGGCAGATCATTCGCTCGATTATCGCGACATAATCAAAGGTGTTGAAGATTTTGACGAACCCAAAGACCTCGATTCTGAAATTTCGGACACAGATTTGAGTAAGGAAAGTGCCTTTGAGCTATTCAAAGAGACGGTAGACCTCATGATTAAGGCCGGAAACAAGCCTGCGTCGGGTGGTGTTAAGTCGCGCATGAAGCTACTCAACCCGCAGTTCGACGAGCTGGCACTGGGTTACGATTCGTGGTTCTCATTTGTTCAGGACGCAAAAGATGCAACGCAGATTATCCATAAAAACGGTGCATTCGAATTTATCAAGAAGAATAACATTA
>JAITTH010000102.1 GCA_031287295.1 Eubacteriales Family XIII. Incertae Sedis bacterium | reverse complement strand
CGTGTTGTTTGCACCGAAAAACCGCCAAGAGCTACGATTTCTTCGACGCGGATTTCGCCGTTACGTTTTATGATTTCATAGATCTTGTTTTCCGATGCTGAAAGTGCAACACCCTTACGGACTTCGTCTCGTATCGGCACACCCATGTCTGTTAACACATCGTCGATGAAGACCAAGGGGCGTGCCCCATCCGCAATCAGCTTGTTGGAGCCGATGCTCGTTTTTCGGTTGATATTCCCGGGAACTGCGTAGACTTCACGTCCCTGTTCGGCGGCTCTTTCTGCGGTAATGAGGGAGCCGGAAGAGAGCGCAGCTTCCACAACGACCGTCGCATAAGATAATCCGCTGATGATGCGGTTTCGCGCCGGAAACGTATATCGCGCAGGGCGGAATCCGGGAGGATATTCGCTCAAAAGTAGGCCGTTCTCGAGAATGCGCTGCAAAAGGATCTGATTTCCTTGCGGGAAACAGATATCGACTCCGCATCCGAAAACGGCAACCGTTGGGGATGACCCGCAGAGAGCACCTTCATGTGCAAACGAATCAATGCCTTCTGCCATGCCGCTGATAATCACGATACCATGATCGGAATATCGTTTTGCCATGGTACGTGCCGCCCATTTCCCATACTCAGTGGCACGACGAGACCCAACAATGGCAATGGTACGATTGTCGAGAACAGAAAGATCGCCACGATACCAGAGTTTCTGCGGGGGATCTTGGATGAGTGATAAAAGCAGCGGATAGTCTGTATCATGCAGTTCAACCGTTTTCATGTTCATGGAATCCATCTTAGGTGAGGTCCCTCTTCCGGTAACTGATGGCTTCCGTGATCTGTTCGGCGCCGATTTCCCCTTCTTTTCCATCCAGATCGGAAATGGTACGAGCAACACGAAGCAGTCGATGCGCCTGCCTTGCACTGAATGCGAAACGATGATGCGCCAAGGAAAGAATTTCGCCTGCCTTTTGATCGAGCGTACAGTACATTTCGGTCTCTTCTGCCGATAAGTCTCCGTTTACCGTGATGTCCGTACCTTGGTATCGGTTCTCCTGAATTTTGCGCGCACGAAGTACCGCATCAAACATCTCTTCGGATGTCATGCCTGCTTTTTCTCCGTATAGCTCACTCTCCGGAACGGATAAGAGTTGGAAATGCAGGTCGATACGATCGAGCAACGGACCGGATATGCGTGATACATAGCGTCGTCGCTTCGTTTCCGGACAGCTACATACATGCTGCGGATCGCCGTAATAGCCACACGGACAGGGATTCATTGCCGCGACCAAAATAAATCGACAGGGATAGCGGTATTTATGTCCCGCACGCGATAAGTCGATATAGCCATTTTCAAGCGGTTGCCTTAACATATCCAACGTTCTCGAATCGAATTCCGGAAGTTCATCCAGGAAAAGCACCCCTCGATGTGCAAGCGTAAGCTCTCCCGGATTTGCAGCACTGCCGCCACCGATCATGGCAGCAGGTGTGATGTTGTGATGTGGTGTTCGAAACGGTCGTTTTCGCGCCGGACGAGTGGCTTCTTTTTCAAGTTTCATTCCGGCTATATTGTAGAGTTTTGTCACTTCGATGCTTTCTGCTTCGGTCAGCCCCGGCAAAATCGTAGGAAGCCTTCCCGCGAGCATGCTTTTCCCGGTTCCGGGTGGACCGCAAAGTGCTAAGTCGTGACATCCTGCTGCACAAATCTGGAAGACGCGTTTTGCCGCTTCCTGACCGCGGACATCCGCATAATTCCCATATTCTTGGATATCTTCATGATGCGATGTGTTTGGAATGTGATTTTCGGAAAAAACCGGATCAATCGGTGTTACACCTTTCAGATGATTGATTAGCATTTTCAGATTCTGTACGGGATAATAAATCATTCCACCGATTTCACATACTTCTTCCAAATTTTCTGCCGGAAGATAAACCTGCCGAATGCCGACCTCCTTTAGCCCCAAGACAAAAGCGACTGCCATTTGAATTCGGTTTACGCTGCCATCAAGGGATAGTTCTCCCAAATAAGCACTACCATCCGACGACTCGTCGCAGTCCATTCCGGCAGCACATAAAATACCCACGGCAATCGGAAGGTCGAAATGACTTCCCTCTTTGCGGGACGCGGCAGGAGCAAGATTCACCGTAATGCGACGTAATGGAAATTGTACGTGTGCATTGAGAATCGCAGAACGTACACGTTCTTTGCTTTCGCGCACCGCCATACCCGGCAGACCCACCAAATTAAATGCGGGCAAACCTTGTGCAATATCGGTTTCTACCATGACAGGTTCTGTCGTGAGTCCGCTGAGTGCTATGGTTCGAATCAATGACATCATGTCTATGGTCTCAAAACGCGTTTTCGATATAACAGATCTGCGTTCCTTCCGGCGTGTCTAATACCTCACACACATCGAAACGGAAATCTGTATTTTTGTCGATTTGCAGCGCATATTGTTCCCGGAGCAAACAGTATTGCGCAACACGCCGGATATGTTGCTGTTTGATCAATGTCACGGCTTCCGCCGGACGTCCATATCGTTTGTTGTGTCTGCTTTTCACCTCCACAAACGACAGGCAATCGCCTTTGCGAACAACGAGATCGATCTCACCCATCTTACAGGTGTAATTACGAAAAAGGATGTGCCAACCCTGTGCGTTGAGCCATTCTGCTGCCACGGATTCCCCTTTGTTGCCATATTTTCGCTTTGTCGTTTCCATAAAGTCGCCCTCTCAACGCCATCTCTTCTTTTGCCTCTTCTATCGCAAAATCCGGATTTGATATTCTACGGTCTTGCATTTTAAAAAGAAGGAAAGGTTTGTATTCTTCCCTTCTTGTTTCCATATATTACCATAACATATAGTTTTTGTAAATAGCGTATCGTAAATCGTACGCCGCATGTAGCAGGACGGTAGCAAGGGATGAGCTGCTATAGAGCCGTTTCAGGTCGCAGC
>JAITTH010000173.1 GCA_031287295.1 Eubacteriales Family XIII. Incertae Sedis bacterium | reverse complement strand
ACTGCGCATCCTGCGTGACGAGTGTTCCATTTGTAATGAGAATCGACATAGCAATCTCCTTTCGCTTCGCCTCATGTGAGAAATATTTGCATCAGGTCGTTTCGTAAATGCCGATATCCTTGACAAAGATCTGCCCGGCAAGGCTGAGTCCGGGTTCTCGTGTGAGTCCGATTTTCAGAAAGGCAAAGGTTACCGTGACATCCGCGGACACCGTTTCTCCAAAAGCTTCTCCTGTGTCGGCGGAAACCCCACTGGGAATGTCGAGTGCCAGCACTTTCGCGCCGTCTTGCCTTGCCTTATGAATCAGTCGAATGGCCGTCACAAAATCTCCGGACGCTGCTCTTGTGGCGCCGATGCCAAAAAGGGCATCGACCATCGTGGTAACCTTTTTTTTAAGGATGGGCGCGGACGCTTCGACTTCAAAAATCGGTATCCCATAACTTTTCGCGATGTCCAACTGTTGTTTTGTCTCTTTGCTGCGTTTTTCGGGACTGCCAACCATAACAATGAAGGCATCGTATCCCGCCAGATAAAGCAACCGACAGACGGCAATACCATCTCCACCGTTGTTTCCGGGTCCGCAAACGCAAGCAACACGGGTCAAATCGAACCCTTCTGTATGCAGGGTTTCAACCGAAGCAAGCGCAGCGCGTTCCATAAGCACCAAGGAAGGTAGACCATGGTGTTCAATCGTAGATTTGTCAAGCTGTTTCATCTCTTTCGCTGTTACCGTTCGTTCACCCATATCCACTCCTTTTGATTCTATTCGAGTGCTCGAAGGATCGTGTCGTATTCTGCGGGGAATTCAGGCGCATCGAGGTTTTGCACCTGAACGGTGCCGTCCGGCCTGCGAATCCGATATTGGTCTGTGTCGATTCTTAGGAATCCTCGGTTTGTGCTGTTTTGAAAATCTTCCTCACAGGAGAAGACGGTAAGTTTGTCTTTGTAGGGTTCTCCTGCCGTGGGACAGAATGTTGCGCAATTTCCGCATTCGTTGCAGCGTGCATCCAAGTGAACGATTTGAACGGATTGTCGTAACGTATCTTGTGAAGATTCCGGAATGGAAACGGCAATGTTGGCGCGATTTGGACAGACGTCAACACAAATCTCGCAGACGGTACCGCAAGAAAGACATCTTGCAGCGTCTTGATGGTTCGCTGTTTTCTCGGAAAGAACACCTTTTTTCGCGAGGAGCGCGTTGCGACATGCCGAAACCGGATACTGCTTAAAATCGTTTTCGAGCCTGAGCTTCTTTAGGATGTCGATCGCAATGGTCTTTGCATCCGCCATCGCTTTCACAACCGTAGCCGGGCCGGCGGTACAATCGCCCGCGACATAGACGCAAGGCACGGAACATTCATTTTCCGGCGAAAGAATGGGAAAGCCCCGCGCGTCTAAGGCAATGCCGTTTGACGAAAAGTGCTTCGTTTCTACCTGCGCTCCGGTTGCAATGACAACGGTGTCGAAGACCCGATTGGCGCGCGCGGCGGTCGGAACGACCGCCCGGCGGCCGCTCGCATCGATATCCCCAAGCTCCATCACATCGCAGGCGAGCGTGCCGCCGACAAACGCAACGGGAGATAGCAGTTCTTCGATCACAATGCCTGCCTTCAGTGCGTGCTCGATTTCTTCGTGCTGGGCAGGCATTTGTGCACGCGTACGACGGTAAACCACCGAAACGTTCCGGACCCTGGCGTTGCGTTTGGCCGCGCGCGCGCAATCCATTGCGACGTCACCGCCGCCGATCACGGCAACGCGTGTCCCAAGCTCTGATCGATACTTCGATTCGCGCAAATCGTAAAGAAACGTTAAGGCATCCCAAACCCGTGTCGGCTCTTCTTCCTCACTGTCAAATTCGAAATCGCTTTTTCCTCGAAGCCAAGCACCTGTCGCAAGAATGATATAATCGAACTCTTTTTTCAATTCATCCAAATCAAAGTCTTCCGGCACACTGTATTCAAATCGAACGCCATAGGCTTCTGCCAAACGCACGTCGCGTTCGATTTCTTGATCCGAAATTCGAAAATCCGGAATGACATGAGAAACGATCCCGAGCGGACGCGAAAATCGTTCACGCACCGTCACATCCACACCGTTGCGACGCAAATAGCTTGCCGCAGCAATCCCTGCTGCGCCCGCACCAACAATCAAGACCTTTTTATCGGTTCGTATTTTTGTCGGTTTCGTTTTTTTGATATACGCATCCTGTGCTTCGCCGACAGCGATTTTCTTAGCCTGTCGAATCTGCAAAGGATCTTCATAGTCCTGCCGCACGCATTTGTTCTGACAGTTATGATCGCAAATGACGCCCGTCACAGAAGGCAGCACATTGTCATTGACGATGATTTCGAATGCTTTGTCGAATTGTTGCAAAGACACCCTTTCGAGATAGGCAGGAATCTGTTGGTGGATCGGGCAGCCCCCGTTCGAACAAGGGGCGGAAACACAGTCGTACAGCGCCAAAGGACGAAGCGTCTTCCGACTTGAAACGGTACGGTACCCTTTCCTATATCGTGCACGCTTTTCCAAAGTGTCGGAGAGTTTTGCCAGTCTCTTCACATCCACGATGAGATTCGAAACCTTCAGCGCACGTATCGTTTTGTCGGTCGCAATCTTTTGGCTCAGCTGATGAAATCGTGCATACCCACCGGGTTTCAACAATGTCGTCGCCATCGTAACCGGACGAATGCCGGTCTTTAGGATATCCAGTATATTGAAATAGTCGGCGCCCCCCGAATACGAAATCGGAAGCTGTCCTGCAAAAGCCTCGGACAAAAGACGCGCCACTTCAATTGAAAGCGGAAACAACGCACGACCGGACATATACATTTCCTCTCCCGGAAGTTCGCCATTTCGAATCTCAACCGGAAACGTATTCGTAATTTTCAGACCAAAGGTTAACCCCTCTTGTTTTGCTGTTTCCGAAAGCCGTTCAATCATCGCAACCGCATCCGCAAATCCGAGATCTTCTTCAAAGTGGTGGGCATCGAAGGAAACATAGGCGTACCCCATTTTGTCAAGAAGGGTCCGGGCACGATCATAACCGAGCAAGGTCGGATTGCATTTAACATAGGTATGAAGTTTTTTTTCTGTCAGCAGGTAATGTGCGATCTTTTCGATTTCTTCGCGCGGACATCCATGCAAGGTCGAAAGCGTAATACTCGACGATAGATGTGGCGATATTTCATGAATCCGTACCCACGAGGCATTCTGCAAAAGCCATGTCTTGCATTCCTGGAAGATCGGCAACTTCGAGGCATCCTTAAGCCCCTCCATAAACGCATCTATTTTTTCGGAACGAATGCCGTCGTAGCTATAACCAACGCTCATATTGAAAAGCACATTCCGATCCAAGACAAAGCGCTGTCCAAAGAGATGCACGAGAAACCAGGCTTTTACGTATTCGGAAAGGGCTTCTTCCGTCGTGAGTTCTGTAGACCACTCCACGTTATATCCTTCATCTTGCGCATGAATGCAGGGTCGTGGTACACAGTTTCGAAGTTCTTCGCCGTCCATGATCTGAACCGTTTTGAGTTCGATAAAACGACTGCCCGCAAGATAGGCACATAGAATGTTCTGTGCAAGCTGCGTGTGCGGACCCG
>JAITTH010000127.1 GCA_031287295.1 Eubacteriales Family XIII. Incertae Sedis bacterium | reverse complement strand
TTTTTGGTAAGCGTGTTAAAATTCCAGACAATCTGCTAAGATAGACAGAGGTAGAGATTATCCTGAATCGCGAAGGGAGAAAACATGCCAGCCAATCTTGGCAAAATGCACGTGAACACGAAAATTTATACATTTGAGGCGGTAATCCAAGCCGAGGCTGACCACGGTGGTGCGTATATTGCCGTGCCGATTGACATTCGTGCGGAGTTTGGCAAGGGACGCGTCAAGGTTCATGCCACCTTCGACGACGAGCCTTACGGCGGTAGCGTTGTTAATATGGGTGTGAAAAATGCGGACGGCTCGGTCTGTTATATCCTCGGTGTTCGCAAGGACATCATGGCGAAAATCGGCAAGCAACCGGGAGAGACGGTGCGCATGACGGTGACGGAGAGAGTTTGACTGGAGAAATTCCGCTATTCCTATGAAACGAGGTCACTCTAATAACATGAACATAGAGCCTTCCGGCAGAACAAGAGTGAGGTGTAAGAGACGTGAAATATGACTGTCTTATCGTTGATGATGAAGAGGCTTTGTCACAAAGCACCTGCGAATACTTTAATATGTTCGATGTGCGCACCGCATGGGTGAGTGACGCAAAGAGTTGCATTGGGTTTTTAAGAGAAAATACCACCGATTTGATTCTCTTGGATATCAATCTCAAGGGTTCCTCCGGTTTTGACCTTTGCAAAGAACTGCGAGAAACGACCGATATCCCGATATTATTCATCAGTGCGCGTCAAAGCGATGACGACATGCTCCTTGCTCTTTCCATTGGTGGTGATGACTACATTCGAAAACCATACGCGCTATCGGTATTGCTTGCAAAAGTTAAAGTGGTGCTTGGTCGCTACCGCAACGCACCAACCGCATCCGTAAGTTCAGGGATTCTGACCCTGGATATGGATGGACGCTCTGTGACAATGAACGGGAAGAGGATTGGGCTAAAGACAATGGAGTTCAAGCTACTGAGCTATCTTGTCAAAAATGGTGGCAAAGTGATAAGTAAGGAAGAACTTTTTCAAAACGTATGGGAAGATGCCATTACCGGCGATAACACCTTAAATGTTCACATCCGCCGTTTACGCGAAAAACTCGAGACCGATCCGAACAACCCTCAATTCATCAAAACCATATGGGGCATCGGGTATCTGTTTGAGGATTGCCAGCCATGAAGCTGCGACCCTATGTCATCGTTTTTGTGCTTATATTTGCGATAGGCCTTGGCAGTATAATGCTTCTGCCGAAGCCAAAAAATGAAGTAGACATCGTACAGATCAACGACATTACAGCGAATCTTACAGATGAGTTTGAAACATTAACAGCAGGCGAAACGGAAACATCTACCCGCATCCCGCCCGGTTCAGAAGAGATGGACTATGTGGTGATTGATCGTGATGGGAAGCTGCTTATGGCAACACGGCGTGGACTTTCGGAAGACGTTTTTTCCGCAATCGGTCACGGAGACACCATCGTGGACATCACCCTAGATGGACAGGTTGTTGGGAAGGCAATCTTCTGGAATGACGCCGACGAAAAGTGGCAGTCCTATCGCAAACGTTTGCAGATCTGCTTGGGTTTGATTATCCTCGCGATTGCAATCGTCATAGCCGTATTTTTCTTCTCAATGCATCGAAAAATCCTGTCACCGTTTCAACGAATGCGTAGATTCGCAGGTCGGATTGCGGCAGGCGAACTGGATGTGCCACTTGAGATGGATAGGCAGGGAGCATTTGGCGCCTTCACAGAAAGCTTTGATCTCATGCGCGAAGAATTACGCATTTCCAGAGAAAATGAACGTGCGGCAGAGCAGTCCAAGCGGGAACTTGTTGCTGCTTTGAGCCACGACATCCAGACACCTGTGGCGTCTATCAAGGCAGTGGCAGAACTGATGGAAGTGACTGCACAGGACGATCAGCGTGCAAAATTGCAGACGATTCAACAAAAAGCCGGGCAGATTAATACCTTGGTGACAGAGCTTTTCCATACCACGTTAGAGGAACTCCATTCATTAATTGTCACGCCCGCCCCCTTCCCCAGTGACCGATTTTTTGAAATCATCGAGAAGGCGGACGACAGGGGGAAGGTGCAATTTGCAGACATCCCTGGCTGCATTGTGCAGGCAGACCCGGTGAGGCTTGAACATATCATAGACAACATCATTGCAAATTCTTATAAATATGCCGATACCAAAATCGATGTAAGTGCAGAGATCGATAGCGCGGGGTTCAGCCTGAAGATAAGGGATTATGGACCGGGCGCAGACCCTGAGGAGCTTGCACTTCTGTGCAGCAAGTATTATCGTGGCAAAAATGGCAAGGATAAAAACGGCTATGGACTTGGGTTGTTTATTGCCAAATCACTGACCGAGAGAATGGGTGGAAGGATAGAATGCAAAAACGCAAATCCCGGATTTGAGGTGTGCGTGTGGTTAAGTTTTTAATATTTAAGAGTTGATTAAGAATCCGGCAAAGACTGATTAAGAATCTACATGGCAGAATAGAACCATCGTAAATAGGGTTCTATTTTATTTTGGAAGGAAGATTGCAATGTCTGCTAATATCATAACCACAAACAAACTGTGCAAAAGCTTCTCAATAGGAGGCTTGCAGCAGCATGTTCTTCGCAACTTAGACCTTGAGATTCGTGCAGGAGATTTCACCGTCATTATGGGTGCGTCCGGCGCGGGAAAGTCCACGTTGCTGTACGCGCTTTCAGGGATGGATACACCTACCCTGGGCGATATATCCTTTGGCGGAGAAATCATTTCAAACAAAAATAGCGATTATCTGGCAAGGTTCAGACGCAAAAATTGCGGATTTGTATTTCAGCAGATCTACCTCTGTGACAACATGAGTCTGATGGACAATGTCATGGTCAGTGGTCTGCTTGTTTCCAAAAATCGCAAGGAGGTGGCGGCGAAGGCGCTGGAACTATTTGATCGGGTGGGACTCAGCGAGCAAGACTTTCGCAAATTTCCGGCACAACTTTCGGGTGGAGAAGCCCAGAGAGGTGCTATTGTACGAGCGCTGATCAACGCGCCGACCATCGTCTTTGCCGACGAACCTACAGGTTCTCTGAACTCATCTTCGGGCGAAGCGGTGCTGGATTTGTTGACCGGGGCAAATCAAAGCGGACAAAGCATCGTCATGGTCACACATGATTTGAAATCTGCAATTCGCGGGAACCAGGTGCTCTATTTGAAAGACGGTATCGTCTGCGGGAAGTGCGCGTTGGGTGAATATGTTGGTGAAGATAGCGAGCGGAACGGGCGGCTCCGTTCCTTTCTCATTGAGATGGGGTGGTGAGCATGAAAAATGTTCTGCCCATCACACTCGCAAACTTGCGTCGTGGCAAAAGTCAGGCATTCAGCCTTTTTGCCTTTGTCCTAATTGCGGCATTGCTGTTGAATGTGGGATTGCTTCTCATGATTGATTTTAGTGATTTCTTCGATAAGCGTAGCGAGGCACTTCACGCACCACACTATGCGCTGATTGAGGAAAAAAGTCTCTATGCGCAAGATCAAGTGGATTATATAAAAGACTACCCCGGGGTTACCGAGGTGGAAAAAGAAAACATTCTGAACATTTTCACGAACATTTCCTATAACGGAGGGAAAATGTTGGTCAACCTGTTCTTCCTGAACACAGATACACCGCGGAATATGAATGATCTAAGCCTTATCGAGGGTGAAAAACCTGAGACAGACGATGAAATATGTCTGCCCTATACATTCAAGGTGGGTGGCGGTTATGAAATGGGAGACGTTTTTTCCATAACCGTTCTCGGCAGCTCTTATTCCTATAAAATCAGCGGGTTTACAGAGGAAATCCTGTTTGGTTCTGCCAATAACCAAATGTATCAGCTGTATTTGTCGGACAGTGGTTTTCGTCGGCTGTTTGAGCAAGTACCGGAATCCGAAAGTGTGATTCTTCGTGCGCGGTTGGAGAATCCCGAGGAGAGCGAAAACTTGCGCATAGACTGCACAAAGGCGTTTTTCTTTCAGACCGATTTGCCCGGCGCGGACTCCCTGCTTGTCAATTCGCTGGATTGGAGTGGTGTGAAGTTAATGCGCACGATGATGTCCAGCATAACTGCCATCGTGCTGGTACTCTTTGCCGCAGTCATTGTTTTGGTCTGTTTGCTCGTAATTCGATTCAGAATCCGAAATACAATCGAAGAGAGCATGACGAACATAGGCGCCTTGAAAGCAATGGGTTATACAAGCAGGCAGTTACTTTGGGCGACGATTTTGCAGTTTGGTTCAATTACAGCAGTCGGAATCTTGATGGGAATCGGACTATCTTACACGATTCTCCCCGCGGTATCCGATGTTCTGGAGGAGCAGACTGCACTTCAGTGGCAGCAGGGTCTTGACCCATTGGTTTGCCTGATAACACTTGCGACCATACTCTTGGCAGTTCTGGTGGTGACCGGCCTTTCTGCCGGAAGAATTCGGAAGCTTCCGCCACTTACAGCACTGCGACAAGGACTTTCCACGCATAGCTTCAAACGGAATCACTTTTCTCTTGATCAAACACGCGGACCGCTATCGTTGTTGTTAGCGCTGAAATCCACCCTACAGTCCAAAGGGCAGATGTTTATGATTTTTATCATTGTGACAGCGGTGAGTTTTGCGGCGGTGGCAGGTATTTCCATTTCATATAATTTGGGGGCACATCCGGATCATTTCGGAAGACTGTTGGCAGGCGAAATGCCGGATGCGGCGTTTTTCGTCAAAAGCCCTGACGATACGCAGGAAGTGCGCGATGCCATCGAAAAAAGCGGCAAGGCGCGCAAGCTGTTCTATTATCAGAATTTCACCGTAATGATTGACGATATGCAAACCACCAACATTGCTGCCGAGGACTTTAGTCTGTTTGAAGGCGTTCTGCTGTACGAAGGGCGTTATCCGAAACACGATAATGAAATTTGCCTCGGGGGCAAACTTGCGGAGCGGAAAAACCTGGATATCGGAGATTCTGTCAAGGTGTCGCAGGGTGGCAAAACCGCTGAATACCTGATCGTGGGCATGATACAGACCGTGAATTATGGCGGGATGGCATGTGCCATGACGATTGACGGCGTACACCGGATTCAGTCAGACTATCGCCCGCGCGAAATCTATGTGTACCTTGAGGATAATTCGAAAAGTGCTGATTTTGTAAAATCTATCGAACGCTCATTCGAAGAAGAACTGGAGTCATCAATTAACCTGAAAGAATTGATGGACGCGCAGCTCGGCATGTATGGCGCCATTTTCAGAGTGTTGGCTGCAGCGATTGTTGCGGTTACCGCTCTGGTCATTTGTATGGTTCTTTACCTCATGCTGAAAACCGTCATTCTACGGCGAAGAAGAGAACTTGGGATTCAAAAGGCCTTAGGTTTTACAACATTACAACTGATGAATCAATTCGCACTGTATTTTCTGCCTGTGATCACACTGGGGGTTGCGATGGGGGGAATCGCCGGGATTCTAGGGTTTAATTCCCTTTTCGTGGCATTGACGCGATACTTGGGGATCATGACCGCGTCAATGCCTGCACCGGTGGGTCAGACAATCTTGATGTGTGGTTTGCTTGTGATACTTGCATATGCCTTTTCGTTGTTGATTTCGTGGCGTATCCGCAAAGTAAGTGCCTACGCACTTGTGACAGAATGAAGGTCCGTTCTCCGATTTTTCAAGAACTTCACCAGCACCACAATCTCATGCGCGACAAGTGGCATAATGCTAAGTACAAAAATGATTCCCCAGTTGGACAAACCAAGTTGCGTTACATTGAACACATCACCGAGCGCGGGAATTTCCGTCAGTGCAACTTGCAGCCCGATCCCTACCACAAACGAGACGATCATCAGTTTATTCTCGACATGGTTCATTTTGAAGACGCTGCGGTTTGTGTTACGCATCCCGATTGAATGAAAAATCTGGCTGGTTGCGAGGGTCATAAATGCGTAGGTCTGTGCGATGGTCAGGTTTTCCTGCGAGGCATCCAGCCATTCTTTGATGGCAGTAAAATCAAGACCGACCGCTCGTACCGGTTCGATGAGGAAGGCGATAAGCGTTAATATCGCGATGAGCATGCCATAACTCAGGGTAAGTGCAAGCCCTCCGCCGCTGAAAAGTCCCTCTTTTTGCCCGCGCGGCTTGGCATTCATCACAGACTTATCGCCGGGATCGGCACCGAGGGCAAGCCCCGGCAGCGTGTCAGTAATCAGATTGACCCACAAAATATGAATGGCGCGCAGCGGGGACGCAAGCCCCGAAACGATCGCTGCGAACATGCAAAACACCTCGCCGAAGTTGGAAGACAGTAGGAAGATTACCGTTTTTTTGATATTTGTATAGATGGTACGTCCCTCGGCAACCGCCTTTTCAATGCTGGAGAAATTGTCATCGGTCAGCACCATATCCGCAGCACCCTTCGCCACGTCGGTGCCGGTAATGCCCATCGCAACGCCAATATCC
>JAITTH010000111.1 GCA_031287295.1 Eubacteriales Family XIII. Incertae Sedis bacterium | reverse complement strand
TGCTTGTTATGCTGCTGGCTTTACGCCGGCTCGTCAAGGGAAAAAGAAGACACACGAGAAGACAATCGCACTGAAACCACGCATGGACACCATTGCGACCCATAGCCTCATGCGACAAGGTAATGAACCCTCGCAAATGGACAAAGTGACATCTTCATTTTATGTTCTCGTCATGAGTTTCAAGTGATATAATCATATTTATGTATACACATGAAACAGACACCATTTTTGATGCAGACGGAAAACTTAGCCGGAAGGTTGTTCAATTTCGGCGAGATTTGCATCGAATTCCGGAGCTGGACCGACAGCTTCCGGAGACAACCGCATATTTAAAAAACCATCTCTCCGCACTGCCGTGTGAGATCATCGACATTACGAACGCAGGGTTTTGTGCCTTTTTCCGCGCGGGGAAAACCAAACAAGATACGATTGCTTTTCGTACCGATATGGACGCACTTCCCATTGAAGAAACCAACGATTTCGATTTTCGATCGGAACATCCGGGCTGCATGCACGCCTGCGGTCACGACGGACATATGAGCATCATGCTCGGATTTGCCTCATGGGTAAGCGAAAACCTTGACACCCTTCCGAAAAATGTTCTGCTCATTTTCCAGGCAGCCGAAGAAACGACCGGCGGAGCAAAAGATTTCTGTTCCTCAACGATCTTTGACGACTACCACGTAGAGGCAGTTTACGGCATACACCTTTGGCCAAACTATCCGAAGGGAACCGTTATTTGCCGGCAAGGCGACTTCATGGCTTCCACCATCGTTTTTCTCATTGACATCCTCGGAAAATCAACGCATGTTGGCACCTACAAAGAAGGCATCGACGCCCTCGAAGCCGGTGCGGAATTCGTTTCCCGCGTTTACGAAATGGAAAAGACCGCACTCCCGGAAGACATTCACAGACTATTACGCATCGGCAGATTCGAAAGTGGAAAGACCGCAAATATTGTCCCCGCAAATGCGCAGATTGAAGGCACGCTGCGAACCTACAACGAAGAAATTCGGGAAACCCTTTGGGCGAATATGAACGAAATTGCAAATGATATTGAAACAAAAACAGGTGCAAAATTTCGCCTCAGACATTCCGTTCCTTACCCTGCGGTAATCAATCCGGATGATTTGTTCCACCGTGCAAAAACGGCGATTGACGCAGCACGTTTTCCCTTCCTCGAACCGGAAAACCCACTGGTTCTTGCCGAAGATTTCGGGTGCTACGGGAAAGTACGTCCCGCCTTATTTATGCACCTTGGAACAGGAATCAACGCGATGCTACACAGCGGAAATTACACAATAGATGAAGACGTGTTGATAGACGGCGTCCGGATATTCCGCCTGATATTGGAATCTTATCAATAGAATCACCCTTAGGAGCCTACGTATGAATTCCCCAAAAGATTTTTTACAGTTAACAGAATTGTTATTTCCGGAACTTGACGGAAGTAAGTCCGGCGGTGACCCGACCTACTTTGAATCCATTTTCCCGGAGAGATCGCTTCCGGAAAACGCATTTGTGACACGCCTTGGTCCCAGCCCCACCGGATTCATTCACCTTGGCAATCTGTACATGACCTTCATCAATGAAAAATTGGCAAAGCAGACAAACGGCATCTGCCTCCTGCGCATCGAAGATACAGATCGAAAACGTGAAGTGGAAGGCGCTGTCGAATCTCTTATTTCGCAACTTGTCTATTTCGGTGTAAATTTCGCAGAAGGCGTCATGTATGATGAAAAAACGAATGCTATATCAGAAAAGGGAAACTACGGTCCCTATTACCAGAGTGCACGTGAGGAAATTTACAAAACATTTGTCAAGCAATTGGTCTTAACAGGGAAAGCCTATCCTTGTTTTCTCACCGAAGAAGAAATTTCTGCGATTCGCGAAACGCAAGAGCAGGAAAAATTGACACCCGGCATTTATGGTAAGTGGGCAAAATATCGCGACCGAACCGTAGCGGAATATGAGACATTGCTTTCGGAAAAGAAACCTTATGTGATTCGTTTTCGTGCAGACGCGCCGGACGGCAGCCAGATGGAGGCAATGGACGGAATTCGCGGAAAGCTCACCATGCCAAAGAATGAGATGGATGTTGTTATTCTAAAGTCTGATGGTCTTCCGACCTATCATTTTGCGCATGTTGTAGACGACCACTTTATGCGAACGACGCACGTAATCCGCGGGGAAGAATGGCTCTCTTCGCTGCCAATCCATGTTGCACTGTTCGAGGCCCTCGCGTGGAAGCTACCCATCTATTGTCACACCACCGTACTCATGAAAATGGATGGGGATAAAAAACGCAAGCTTTCAAAGCGGAAGGACCCTGAACTTTCCCTGTCGTATTACAGACAGGAAGGGTATCACCCGCAAGCGATTCTCGAATATCTGCTTACGATTATCAATTCGAATTTTGAGGAGTGGCGCATGGAAAACCCGGACGCGACCATAGACAACTTCCAAATGACCTCGGAAAAAATGGGCACCTCCGGAATTCTGTTCGACCTCGAAAAGCTTCAAGATGTGAGCAAGGATGTGCTGCTCTCAATTCCTGCCTCGGATCTTGCAACGTTTTTACTTGACTGGGCACGCCTGTTCGATGAAGAAGCATACAAGGTCTTCTCGGCAGACAAAAGAAAATTAGAACAGATTCTCGACATCGGACGTACAGGCGACAAACCACGCAAAGACTTGGCATATGCAAAACAAATTCGAGATTTCATTTCGTATTTTTATGATGAATTTTTTGTCATCGAAGATGCTTGGCCGGAAAATGCAACAAACGATGTCTCCCTTTTGTTGAAAGACTACCTCGAATCCTTCAATCTCGCCGATGATCGTGATGTATGGTTTGACAAGATTCGCGAAATCTCCATAAAAAACGGTTATGCCGCAAAGCCAAAAGACTTCAAGAAGAACCCGGACGCCTTTAAAGGACACGTTGGGGATGTGAGCAGCGTAATCCGCATCGCACTCGTCGGCAGGGCATCCTCGCCGGATCTATATGAAATTCAGCAAATCTTAGGTGAGGAAATCACAAAAACGAGAATAGAACGTTCCATCACCTAGACGATTCTTCGACAAGGACGCTCTGGATGCTCGAACAAACTATACTTTCCAGTTGCCTAAGTATTTTTCTTGTTCCGGCGTCAGGGAATCTATCTTGACACCCCAGGACTTCAGTTTTTCACGCGCAATTTGTTCATCTATTTCTGCGGAAACACGGTGCACTCTGTTTTCGAGAAGACCTTTGTGTTGTGCCAAATAGAGTGCCGCATGGAACTGTACGGCAAAGCTCATATCCATAATCTCCGCCGGATGCCCGTCTGCAGCAGCAAGATTGACAAGCCGGCCTTCCGCCATAAGCATTACGGTCTTTCCATTTTCGAGCACGTATGCCGTGATATTCTTTCGCGCCTCATACGATTGTAATGCGGATTTCTCAAGACCTACAACATCGACTTCCACATTAAAATGCCCTGCGTTTGCCAAGATTGTGCGGTCTTTCATTTTGAGGATGTGTCGCATCGTGATGACATCTTTACAGCCTGTCGCCGAAATAAAAATATCCCCGTACGGTGCCGCTTCGTCCATGGTCATGACCGCATAGCCATCCATGCGTGCTTCAATTGCTTTCACGGGGTCTATTTCCGTAACGATAACAGAGGCCCCGAGTGCCGCCGCTCGCATGGCAATGCCTTTCGAGCACCAACCGTATCCTGCGACAACTACCGTCTTTGACGCAATAATCAAATTTGTATTTCGAAGAATCGAATCCCAGACCGACTGCCCTGTGCCGTAGCGATTGTCAAACAAATACTTACAACGCGCATCGTTTACCGCAAGCATCGGAAATTTGAGTTCGCCTGTACGCTCCATTGCGTTCAACCGAAGAATGCCTGTTGTGGTTTCTTCGCATCCGCCCCAAACGTCTGTTGCAAGGTCGGGTCTTTTCCCATGGAGCATCCCGACAAGGTCGCCACCATCATCAATCACGATGTTGGGCTTGTGTTCGAGACACATTTCAATGTGTCTGAAATAGTCATCTTCACTTTCACCGTGAATGGCATAGATATGGATGCCTTCTGCTGCAAGCGCCGCAGCAACAGAATCTTGCGTAGAGAGCACATTGCTTCCTGTGGCAGAAACAACGGCACCTGCCAAGGAAAGAACTTTACACAGGTATGCCGTTTTGGGTTCCATATGAATGGATAAACTGATTTTTACATTATGCAGTGGTTTTTCTTCGGGAAGAAGACCTGCATACTTTTCTTCCAGCGCACGAAGGAGCGGCATGTTTGCACGCACCCAATCAATGCCACGTGCACCTTCTGCTGACAAGCCGATATCCTTGACATCGTAAGGAATCATTAGCCGTTCTCCGTAACGTCCGTGCGCTCTAAAAGAAGATCTGCACCGTGTACCATCAGATCTGCCAATTCAACATCGTTTATCCAGCTCGTAGGAATAACTGTGGCGTTATAGAATGTGCCAAGGGCATTCCCTGTGACCGCCGCCACGCCCCGATTGTTTCCGGAAAAGCTCATCGTGGCAAGAATCGCGCCATCAAAATCCTCTTCATATTTCAGGCACATATAGGTAGCGAGTGCAGCGCATTCACATGCCATAAATCCTTGCCCCAGTTGTCCCACGGCCTTGTTCAGTGCGATATTCGACGCAGACAGTTCGAGTGCCTTCTCAATCAAAACAGATGTGTTTTCATGACCCTGTTCTGCTTTCAAAAGTGCCAAGGCATTGTTCGCGGCAGCACGCAAGGTGTGTCCCGAGACGATATAGGCCATAAATGCCGCATAATATCCGGAAGACAAAATCGCGTCTATATGTCCATGTGTCAAGGCACCACTCTCTGAACCAATGCGAAATGCGGTCTTCGGATTGTTCCAAAAGTAAAGACCTATAGGCGCGACACGGGTTACACACCCACAATTGTTTGAATTGTTAATGCGGTTTTTTATCGTTCCGAATTTGTTGTCGATGCTTCCCGCCAACGCCGTAAGACTTGTGACCCCATTTCCGCGACGCGCAAACAATTCATCCCATTCGAGAAGCTCACCACCGAGAATAAAACCATAGTTTTTGTCGGCAAGATTACCCGTCTGCGTGTAGTACCATTTCTGATACGAATAGAACAGACACGGAATGTAAGCGTAAACGCCTTTACTCGCTGCACGATCGGCCGCCCAAACCAGTCCATCTAGTGTAAACGAGGTCATCTGCGTATTGTCACAGATAAGATCCTTACCATCCTGCCGTACCCCATAGGCGCGCGCGTCTGCCGTTGCGCCACCGAGCAGGCAACCTCGAAAATGCTCTTTCGTTACTTTCATAGGAACCTCTTGTTTTCTCACTCAACTGTAACGGATTTTGCCAGATTCCTTGGTTTGTCTATATCTCTTTTTCTGAGTTTTGCAATGTGATAGGCCAATAGTTGTAACGGAATGACCGCAAGAATCGATGCAACTTCGTCGGAGCATTTTGGAATGTACACGACCTCGTCACAGATTTTTGCAAGGCGCTTGTTTCCGTCTTTTGTGATTCCGACCGTGTGTGCATTTCTCGCTTTAATCTCTTCAATGTTGGAGTGCATCTTCTCATACAAAAAATCTTGTGTTGCAAGTGCGAAAAAAAGCGTCTGCTTTCGAATGAGCGCAATGGTTCCATGCTTCAATTCTCCGGCAGCAATGGCAAAAGAATTGATGTAGGAAATCTCTTTGAGTTTTAGGCTTCCTTCATAGGCAGTTCCGACATCCGTCCCTCGTCCGATATAGAAAATCTGCTCTTTGATGAAGAACTTCTCTGCGAGTTCTCTCATTACATTTTCCGTCTTTAATGTCTCTTCTGCTTTTTCGGGCAGCGTTTTCAGTTCCTCGATTATTCTCTCGAATTCGACCTTCGGCAACGTTCCTCGCACCCTGCCCATGTACATGGAAATCAAATGCAGACAGATGAGTTGTGTTGTATACGCCTTCGTGGAAGCCACGGCAATTTCCGGACCTGCCCACGTGTAAAGGACATCGTCGGACTCACGTGCGATGGAGCTGCCCATTGCATTGCAAATCGAAAGAATGCGCGCGCCCTGTTTTTTGGCTTCCCGAAGTGCCGCAAGCGTGTCCTGTGTTTCACCTGACTGGCTGATGCAGATGAAGAGCGTTCGGTTATCGACGAGAGGCTTTCGATAGCGAAACTCCGAAGCCAAATCGACCTCGGTCGGAATCTTAACATATTTTTCAAACAGGCTCTTTCCTTGCAGACCTGCATGATAAGCCGTACCGCAGGCAACGATGTAGATATGGTCCAATACATCCAAATCATCTTTTTCGAATTTAATTCCGTCTAATTTGATGCGTCCTTTGTTGTCTATCCTTGGAAGCAGTGTCTTGCGAATGGCATCCGGCTGTTCGCACATTTCCTTCATCATAAAATGCTCGTAGCCACCTTTTTCCGCTGCATCAGCGTCCCAGGTTACACGCATAATTTCACGTTTCACACGTGTGCCATCGGCATCGTAAATCTTGATTTCGTCTTTCGTTAGGATTACCATCTCATCATTTTCAATGAGATAAATGTCTCGTGTGTATTTCAGCAAGGCAGGAATGTCCGACGCCAGGTAATTACAATTTTCACCGATTCCGGCGATAAGCGGGGCATCTTTCCGTACCGCAACGATTTTATTTGGCTCGTCCGCAGCAATGGCAGCAAACGCATAGGTTCCCCGCATACGCAAAACCGCCTTCTTTACGGCGCTTTCAAGATCGCCCTGGTAATAAACACCGATGAGATGTGCAATCGTCTCTGTATCGGTCTCCGATCGATATTCAATGTGATGGTTTTCGATAAGCCATGGCTTCAGTTCATCGTAGTTCTCAATGATTCCATTGTGCACAACTGCGATTTTCCCGTCTGCCGAGAGGTGCGGATGTGCATTTTCGCGCGTCGGACTGCCGTGCGTCGCCCAACGGGTATGCCCGATGCCAATCTTCCCGTCAAATTCGGATTTGGTAATCTTCTTCTCTAAGTTTTCCAACGCGCCGGATTCTTTGCGCACCAAAATCCGCCCCCGACTGCCCAAGGCAATTCCGGCAGAATCATATCCCCGGTACTCCAAACCCCGAAGTCCGTTGATGATTACGTTTTTTGCACTATCGTTGCCGATATAACCTACAATTCCACACATGTTTTTTCCTCTTATCCTAGTTTCTTTTCGATGAGCGCTGAAAGCGATTGTGCAGCTTCATTGAGTTGTTGCTGATCTGCGCCCTCGATCATGACGCGAACGAGTGGTTCCGTTCCCGAGGGCCGAATGAGCACGCGTCCTTCTCCCGCAAACTGTGATTCAATCTTATCGATTGTCGCGTGAATCTCCTCATCTTCCGCGTAGCGGTTTTTATTTTCATTTCGAACCCGTGCATTGACCAACACCTGCGGAAAAATGTGAATACCGCGCACCGCCTCCGATGCTTTTACGCCTTCCCGAAGAAGCGCTCCCGTAAAACGTAACGCGGCATAAAGCCCATCACCGGTCGTGTTTTTATCTAAAAATATGATGTGTCCGGATTGTTCTCCGCCAAGCACGCTACCCGTACGACGCATCATTTCCAAAACATATCGATCCCCGACGTCGGCAAGTTGAAGATCAATCCCTGCTTCTTCCAGCGCAACCTTAAGTCCAATATTGCTCATAACCGTAGCGGTAAGTAAATTCCCTGACAGGCAGCCTTGGTCTTTCATATCCTTCGCGCAGACATACATCAACATATCGCCGTCGATGATGTTCCCTTTTTCATCTACCGCAATGAGCCGATCTGCGTCTCCGTCAAAAGCGAGACCGAGATCTGCTTTTTCGCGAAGCACCACCTTTTGCAAGGTCTCCGGATAGGTCGAACCTACCTTGTCATTGATGTTCATGCCATCGGGCGTGTTGCCGATAAAAATCGCCTCAGCACCGAGCTTTTCGAACACAAGCGGTGCCGCACGCGAAGCCGCACCATTTGCGCAATCAATTACAATTTTCAATCCGCCAAAGCGTTCTTCTACGCTTTGCGTCAGATAATCCACATAGCTATGCAAAGCGTCTTCCGCCCGTTCCAGTGTGCGACCGATCTCTCGACCTTTCCGCGCCTGCGCCCCGAACGAGCCACGTATGAGCGCTTCAATCTCATCTTCAATCGCATCATCAAGCTTAAAACCATCTCGATTGAAAAACTTTATCCCATTGTATTCATAGGGATTATGGGAGGCGGAAATCACAACACCACAATCGGCTTTCATTTGCTGAACCAAATGAGCTATCGCAGGGGTCGGAACAACACCGGCACGGATGACATTCCCACCCACGGATAATATGCC
>JAITTH010000082.1 GCA_031287295.1 Eubacteriales Family XIII. Incertae Sedis bacterium | reverse complement strand
ATGGGCTTTTGTCGCTGCAAAACCATGCCGTCCTGAAAAATTCGCGCCAGCCGAATCACGATACTATTCCTTTCTCTGCCATGTAATCATTGAAAAACGATAGCGGGTATTAAACCCTTTGTTCAGTCCCATATCGACGAATCTGTGTTTCTTGTCCGACCCGAGAATGATCTCACAGCAATGATGGTAATCTTTTAAGGTTCGCAGATGAAGTGCGCCGAAAGCGTGCCCGGAATAGAAATCGTTGATGCCATATTCTTTCGCAATCTCAAGGAGTCTTTCAAGCGATGCCTTGTAAGTGGTGATGTCGGTCGAATCTTCTGTGCCAAGCCATGTACTTATAAAGTTGAAGGTGTCGCCGACAAAAAGTGCTTTGTTTTGCGCATCGAGAATGCAGATACTTCCCTGGGTATGCCCCGGCGTCGGAATGATTTCAAGCAAACGTCCCCCAAGATCAATGCGATCGAAGTCCATTGGATTCACCTGAACACGAGGAAAGACCGAAAGCTTTTGTGCCTTCAGAAAATCGGGGTCGCTATGTCTCTTGTATAAATCCATTTCCGCAGACGGAAGAAATGAGGGAAAGAAGCGATTGCCACCGATGTGATCCATATGTCCATGTGTGTTCAAAATGATAACATCACTGTCATATACACTTTTCACCAGCGCAGCAAGGTCGAGTTTCCCATAACCGCTGTCTATCAGTACGCCCTTATTTTTGCCAACGAGAAGATACATTTTGACACTGCTGTATTTTCCCGGCTCACTGATCACCCATGTCTGCGCAAATAGGCTTTTGATCTTCGCCATAGTCCACACCTACACTCCCTGAATCGTGTAAAAATGCACATCATTCACGCCCAATGCCCCACTTAATTTCAAGGTCCCTTCCCCATATTTGATCTCCACAGTTTCTGAAGTAGGCGCAGATCGCACGATAAGTTCTTTTGCCTCATCTTTGTTCAGCGTCGGTTTGCCCATCTCTTCCCAGAGGCGTAGCGGATTGCAATGGACTTCATCGATTTTCTCCAGCTGCACAGAAGACGGCGCGAAAGGCAATTCTAAAACAACTTCATAATCCATAGGCGGATCAGAAGTCTGCTTCATGCGATGACGAAAAACGAAGAGCTGCTTTTCGTTATCACGCTCATATACGGCAATTTCAATTTCCTCATTGGTTATCGGCAGGTCATACTTGCGCTCGCCCGTTCTCTGCATCATTTTCAGCGCATGGAACTGGGGTTTTGGGATTCCGCTCACGGTCAAAAGCCCAAACCCTCCGGAAAACTCATCGGGAAGTAACACAAACTCATCGAAGATGTCGCTGAATGTCCAGATGGAGGATCCGGTTACTGCGCGATCCATTTCCGCAATGGATTTAATCAGGAATGCTGCCACCTTTCGCGTGTCGTTGGAATAGGAAGTAATGGTGGCACTCAGATTCCATTCGGTGAGATATAGTGGGAGATCGCCGACTTCCTTTCGAGAAACAGCCGTTTGCTTGCCCATAAGCCCCTTCTCCATTTCCTTCTTGTCTTCGGTTTGATCGTTCATGAAGCATCGTCCGGCATCCAGTACGCGACCACTCCCCAACTTATGCATCTTCACAACACTATCGGCGAGCATACTCTTTACATATTTAAACATGAGCCCTGCCCCCAGAGGCTCTCCCGGATAGTAATGCGTTGTGACAAAATCGAGTGGGACATCATTTTTCTGCGTGAATTCAATAAAATCCGTTAGCCATGCGCCGAGCGCCGTAGAAGGACCACCCACCTGAATCGCCGGTTCGACTTCCTTGATTGCACGCACCGTAATTTCATAGAGATGAAAATAGTCTGCCTTTTTCCCTTTGAAAAAGACGAAGATGTTGGGCTCGTTCCATACCTCAAATTGCCAGCTCACAACCTCATCTCTCCCGTAGCGATGAATCAGAAAACGAATGAATGCCTTTATGAAGTCCTGCCAAGCGGCATCGTCTTTTGGCATGGAGTTGTTGATTCCGGAAATCTCGGACTTTGCCTTCCTCTTTTTCCCGAGACGTCCCGGCATGAAAGACAGCTCCACAAACGGCTTGAGTCCTGCCGAAAGTACATTGTCGTATGCCACGCCTATATTCAAAAAGTTGTAGTTGGTAAAATGCTTTGCACGACCAATATTCAGATAACTATCTGCGCCTTGGAAGGCTTCCATACACTCATCGAATATGCCGTGAAATCGTACCCTCTCAAAACCCAATTCTTCTCTGGCGAATCGAAGCTGCTCTGTATAATCGGTTCGAAGCGCGAGAACCGCCTGCCCTGAGCCAACGCAGTGCTGCCAGTGTTTGTTGTTTTCTACACGCGGGGTAGATTCCGAAATATGAAAAAACATGTTCTTTCCTCCAAAAAATTAAGCGAAAGGATTGCTATTTATGTTGCTCAGCAAAATAATTCCGGACGGCATAATCAAAATTTTCCTTCATAAAAATTGCAGCCTTGCGTGAAATGTCTGTCTTATAACATATTTGGTCAAATCCGTGAAAGCACCCGTCAAAGACTTTGAAGTGGACGGGAATTCCTGCATTTTCCAGCCTTTCAATATACTGAACGGTTTCATTGAAAAAGGGTTCGATGCTCCCTACAAAAGAAAATGTAGCGGGTAGGTTTGTAAGGTCCGTCGCACGAGCAGGTGCCGCATAAATCGAGACATCGTCAGTTCCATAGACATCACCCAGATACAGTCTCCATGAGGCGAGATTCAATTTCGAATCCCAAACCGGCGCATCGTTATCCGTTGAAGATTCTGTAGGGCGGTCATCTAACATGGGATAAAGCAGCATCTGATAAGCAATCGCCGGCACACCCTGATCTCTTGCATATAGGCAAACTGCGGCGGCAAGCCCTCCACCGGCACTGTTCCCACCGACAAAAATTTGATCTGATCGCATACCATATTCTTCGCCATGGTCACTGAGCCAAATCAACGCAGCATAACAATCATCCATAGCCGCCGGATATGGCTTATCAAGTGATAGCATATAATCCGGGGAGACGACCACGCACCCATATGTCTCCACAAATCTGCGGATATAATGATCGTCTTGCTCCGGGATTCCGATTGAATATCCTCCTCCATGGATCCAAAGCACACCCGGAACATTTTCCTTGGGAACGAGTGGAGAATAAACACAAATCCTCAGCTTCGTACCATCGCTCCGCATGATATATTTTTGTGCGTATCGCATATTATGACTATGCCGACCGCGTAGAAAACGGCACAGAAACTTCAGCAGCTTCGTACGGCGTAAAGAAAACCCTTTCGTGTTACGAAGAGACTTTGATCTTTTCCTTAAATCAGGATGGATCATGGACTCGGTTATCTTTGGCATCGCCCTCACCTTTAATATTATGAACACGTGTTGACAATTTATCATTTCGATCCTATCATAGAGAAATAACGTTATCAATTGACAGTTTTTCGCGATAAGTACGTTTCTCAACATAATATAAAAAGTGTTGATTCCTATCATTTATCCCTTTGTATCGTGAGGTTCCGATGGAAACAAAGACAACCAGAAAAGCGGATCGGCGAACGATCTACACAAAAGCAGTCATAAAAGATGCACTCATTGAACTGATGCGGGAGAAGCCATTCAATCGAATTACGGTGAAAGCACTTTGTGCGAAAGCGGAAATTAATCGTGGCACGTTGTATATCCATTACGCCGACATTTATGATGTCCTGGATGAAATTGAAAACGATGTGCTTGACAGTTTACATGACGACTTGATTCAGATCAGCACCTATGATGAAGGACGACTGCTCAAGACACAAGAATTTTTCAACACTATTTTTGATCGAGAGATTCTATCCCTGCTCGCTGTTGAGCAAGCCAGCCACACACACATCGTGGAGAAGACGATTGCCGCAACGAAGGGAAATATTCTACCTGCACTG
>JAITTH010000060.1 GCA_031287295.1 Eubacteriales Family XIII. Incertae Sedis bacterium | reverse complement strand
TCCATATTGGTCTTACGAAACTAAACAAGTTGTTTGACCTATTTCTAGATTTGGATTCATAAGACCGGAGGTGATGACGATGCAAGGAATTATGGCGCTTGTGCTGATGGGGTATCGGGAATTGCGAAAGTCCATCCGTGAAAAATGCTAACAAATAGGAAGGAGTGTTTCTTATGACGTTATATGAAACGATTTTTGTCCGTCGGGCTGTGCGAAAATTTGACAGCAGCCCACTGGATACGGCCACCATTGAAAGCGTAAAAAAATTGATCACCGATACCCCTCAGCTTGCAGGGCAATCCGCAAGGTTTGAAATCGTGTCTGGAGACAAGGTTCATGGCGGTGCTCCGGCACCTCATTATTTGCTGGCTTATTGTGAAGAAAACGACAGCGCATATGCCAATGTCGGTTACATCGTACAGAATGTGGATTTGTATTTGCAAAGCATCGGTCTGGGCAGCGTATGGCTCGGCATGGCGAAGCCCAACGAACCTGAACAGAATTATTGCATCCTGCTAGCGTTTGGCAAAACGGATGTTCCCCTGCGGAAAAGCGCGGAGGAATTCACTCGACTGCCCATGAGCGATGTCAGTGATACGGACAACGCGATTGCCAAAGCCGCACGCCTTGCGCCCTCCGCCATGAATTCACAGCCGTGGAAGCTCCACTTTGAAAATGGCAAGATTGTGATTCAATATTTTGGGCGGGGCCTTATGAAGTTGATGCTCCGCAAAAAGCTCAACAAGATTGACTTAGGCATCATCACACGGCATGTGGAGGTCGCGCTTCAAAAGGAAGGCAAGACGATTCGATCTATTACACCCAAAAAAGTCGGGAAATCTTTTGAGATTGAAGTGACTTACGTATAAAAAATGATGAGGCTATGAATGATATGAATATTGTTATCGAAACACCGGATGATTATAAGGCTACCACGCAATTGACGTTTGCTGCATTCGAAACGTTCCATTCGCCATATCTGCCACCGCGAGATCTGCCGGATGAGCATTATCTTGTTCATATCATGCGTGACAGTCCGGCATTCATTCCGGAACTCGCTTTTGTAGGATGGCAGGACGGTGATATCATCGCCAACATCATGTACACCAAAAGCAAAATTGTGCGCCCGAACGGAGACAACCTCGAAACAATTACATTCGGACCTCTCAGTGTGAAACCGCAGTTTCAAAATCAAGGCTATGGGGCTGAAATGGTTCACTACAGTCTAAAGAAGGCTCACGAACTTGGCTATGGAGCGGTTGTCATTGTCGGGCATCCGGATTATTATTCGCGTTTTGGTTTTAAGCCTGCGAAGGAATTCAATCTGACAATGCCAGAAGGCGAGACGTTCGATCCGTTTATGGCTTTAGAACTGGAACCCGGCTACCTAGGCACGAGCGGTGGCGTGTATTATGAAGATAAGATCTTTCATTTTGAGGCGTCAGACTTTCGGAACTGGCACGAAGACGTATGGAGCAAGAGAAAGTTTAATCCTAAAGATGAGAGCGAGGTAATATAGGTAATGTACAATGTCATTCAAAAAATGTGTATGAAATATTCATTTATCCTTCGGAAAATGTGCTAGGTTGTATAAATAAAATGATATATTTATAGAGGAGACCTCAGTTCCGCTTCATGTTGTCTCAAGCTTTTGCTGCGAAATGGGTTTATGCGAGCCCCCCTACTCTGCGGATTTCAGGGAGGCAACCGGATTGATTTTCCGGAGTCGAGGTTTCATGGCAAAATGAATTATGATATTGCACAACAATGTAAACAGTCCTGCCGTGACAAAACTAATCGGTTTGATGATGCGTCCAAACATAAATTCATCTACTTCTATGGCCGTTACGACATAGCGATGCAGCAGCACGCCACCGACGAGACCAAAGGCAATGCCTATCAGACACAGTATAAAGCTCTCGTGATTGACATAGGAAGAGATCTCCTTGCGATGGAATCCAAGAACCTTTAGTGTGGCCAACTCACGATTTCGCTCGATGATGTTTATATTTGTCAAGTTGTAGAGCACGACCATTGCGAGACAGCCCGCTACACCTATGATAATCCAGATAATGGAGTTCATGCTACTTGCGATGTCGCTCATGATGCTTTTAGCCTGCAAAATACTTGTCGCAGATTTCACATGATCTGTACTGATAAGGTCGGTCAAAATTTGTTGCAAGGAGGCATCGTCCGTCTTGTCCGGCATGAGCAGTACGGCTTTAAATTCGGGTTCTTTCCCAAACAATTGCGTATAACTCTCAGGTGTAAGATAGACATAATTATAGATATAATTCTCTGTAAGCGCAGCGACCTGAACCTTTTGCTTTGTTTGGTTGGTGGGCGCAATATCGATTGTGTCCCCGGGGCTCACCCCAAGTGCTTTTGCGAGTTTCTCGGTGATGACGACTGAAGGTGTGTCTGTCACTGTCGGTGGGAATTTTATGGGGTGACCGGAAGCACGTTCGCGAAAACTGATGAAGTTATTTAGTTCGGTTGAATTTTCCGGGACAAACAGCGATGTTTGCATGTTCTTATTGTCTAAAGTTCCTTTTTCGACATTTGTGTCGATACCATGAAAGTAAAGATAATCGCCGTAGCGTGAAAGTTTTTCA
The DNA here is from genome assembly GCA_031287295.1 of Eubacteriales Family XIII. Incertae Sedis bacterium. GTDB lineage: Bacteria > Bacillota > Clostridia > Peptostreptococcales > Anaerovoracaceae > JAISTV01. The sequence goes on along the minus strand of JAITTH010000060.1, from coordinate 2,767 downwards.
TTCAGAGAGCTTTTTTTGGCGGAAGAAAAGCCTTCATCCAAGTACACTGTGATGGAAGAATGGTGTATTGTTCCATATTGTAATCCCAATATTCCGCCGACTGAGTCACGTAAACCCGAACCCGCGAGCAGTAATGCACAACATCCGGCGACGCCAACAATTGTGGTAATGAAGCGTTTTTTGTATCGGAAGAGATTTCGTAGGGTTACCTTATTGCTGAAGCTAAGATGCCGCCACAAGATGCCGACGTGCTCTAGCCACACTCGCTTACCTGCTTTTGGGGCTTTTGGACGTAACAGTTCTGCTGCTGAACTTTTTAGTTCACTTCCACAGGCAATTGCCGTAGCAAGAACCATCGCAATGGGACCGACAAGCAGTCCGATGATACAGGGTAGGGGTGTAATGGCAAGATGCATATCCCCCATCGCGTAGAGCGTGGCGTAAACGTCCCAAATAACAGACGGAAAGGCGAGCAGACCGGCAATAACGCCAATCGCGCCACCGACGACACCGAGAAATGAGGCGTAGAAGAAATACTTGAATTGTATGACACGGTTACTATACCCCAATGCTTTTAATGTCCCAATCTGCATACGTTGTTCTTCAACCATGCGTGTCATCGTCGAGAGACATACGAGAGCTGCAACGACATACAGGAATAGCGTAATTGCCGTGGAGAGGCTTCCAACGCGGTCGGCATCGGAGGAGAATCCGGAGTAGCCGGGATTGTCTTCGCGTGAAAAGACATACCATCGCGGAGTTTCAATTTTTTCAAATGTTTGTCTGGCGGTTTCGAGTTCGTTCTTTGCGTTTGCTAATTCACTTTCTGCGTCTTCTTTATTCTGTTCGTACGCAGTGCGCCCATCTGTCAGTTTTGCTCTCTCTTCATTTAACTTTTCTCTTGCGCCCTTGAGCAGTGGTATGCTCGCCAAAAGTTGCAATTCGGCGGCTTTTGTTTCCGATTCTGCTTGAAGAAGTCGCTGATCGCCATCTTGTATTTGAGCCTCTCCTTCAAGCAACATTTTGTCGGCTTCTGCAAGTTGTGCTTCGCCCTCAGCAATCGCTGTGACAGCAGCTTTTGCCTGAGCCTCACCTGTCGCGATTTGACTTTGCAGTGTTGCTGCTTGCGTTTCAGCATCACTAATTTGCTTTGCAAGTGCATCCATTTGTGCTTGCAAAGAAGCAATAGCAGTGGCATTTGTTAAGGGGTCGAGCATGAGAGCATTCATCTGTGCTTGCATGTTGGCAAATCCGGTTCGTCCTGCTGCAATCTGTGCATTCAGAACCGCAAGACCTGAGCGAGCCGTATTAAGATTTGTATTGAGTGTCTGCAAATCTGATTTTGCCGTGATCAGTTCTTTTCGCGTAAGATCCGCGGCGGCTTTTCCCTGCGTCAATTTTATGCGAAGGGAATCTATTTCATAGCGTTTGGCCGTAATTTCTGTGCGTGCTTTCGCGATTGCCGCTGCTGCGGCATTCAATTTCCTTGTCTCGCTCGTATATTCAGTCTCTCCCAAATCGATGGCAACCTGTCCTTGGTTTACCTGCATCTGCGCGTCCGACAATTTCTGGTGTGCTTCTGCTTGGGCAGCATCATAGTCATTTTGTGCGTCATCAAGTCGCTTTTTTTCCTCGTCGTAGCGAATTTGAGCACGTGGCGCGCCGAATGTTGTAAGCGCTTCCGATTGAGTCTGAATAATCTCGCCATAGTCTTTCGAAAAAGCCGAAAGATTTGTTGTTGATTTGAGCCGAACATCTGCTTCTGAATAATATGCACTATCGAATGCGCTCTCCGGCACATAGAGAAACGCTGAGATTGTCCCGGTTCCGATGGTTGTATTGCCACGTTCCACGGAAATATATACGGGTGTTGTCGCAATTCCGACAACGGTAAAAGTTCTTTGTGCGAATCGATCAAGTGTTTCTTGGTTGTTCTCGTCTGCCACTTGTACAACATCTCCGATAGAGAGCAAATCTTCCTTGTCAGCAAGACACTCGTTTTCATTTTGTGGCATACGTCCTTCAGACAATGTCACTCTATTCAAATAATCGGGGTTTGATTCTGAGCTGTCTTTGGGAAGACTGCGGACGGCGTAAATGGCAAGGACATTGTTTCTTTTAAGAAGTGCATCTGCTGTATGCAGAGGCATAACCGCATCCACATCCGGGTGCTCGCGCAGTGCCAAAATGTCGCTCTCTGTTAGTCCAAGGGGCGACATAATACGAAAATCGGAAAGTTGTGTCCTCTCGAAATATTCATCTGCTGTCAAACGCATACTCGGGGCAGTGGAACGTAATCCCGTAAAAAATGCTGCACCCAAGATGACGATGAGCAGCAGGGCGATGAACCTACCGGGAGCAGCGAAAAATTCTCTTATGATGTTTTTGAAAAGAGTTCTCAATCTGCATCACCAACGTATTCGATTAACCGGTCGGGGATTCGCATTTAACCGTGTTTCTTCGATGCGACCATCTCGCACGTAAATGACACGGTGAGCCATTTCGGTAATTGCGGTGTTGTGCGTTATAAGGATTACTGTCTTTCCTGTTTTCCGGCAAGCACTTTGGAGCAGCTTGAGAATTTGACGTCCTGTCCGATCATCCAACGCGCCCGTTGGTTCATCGCAGAGCAACAGTCTGGGATTCTTCGCGAGTGCGCGTGCGATGGATACACGTTGTTGTTCTCCCCCGGAAAGTTGTGCCGGGAAATGATTCGTGCGATCGGAAAGACCTACTGCTGCCAATACCTTTTCGGGCTTACGGGGAT
>JAITTH010000049.1 GCA_031287295.1 Eubacteriales Family XIII. Incertae Sedis bacterium | reverse complement strand
GCAATCTCACAGTTGTCCAAAATCAGATTGCCGGTCGAGTATACGCCACCCCAGATCCATCCCGGTCCTGTGCAGTGCTTTACAATAGCCCCATACAATGTCAAAGTTTGCGCTGTGCTATCCGTGTCAAAATATATACCACCACCCCAATCATAATCAGCCTTCACGGGACTCGAAGGAACTGTATAATCTCTGCCATTTTCGCCATCAAGCGTGATGTTTTCAAAAGCAATCCTCGTATCAACGGCGCCTTGAGCCGTACCATCGACAACGAAGTGGTATTCATCAATCTCGTTGATAATGGTCACGGGTGCAGTTGCCTTAATGGAGACATCTTTACCCAAAGGAACGCTCAGTGCATTGCCCACCAGGTAAAGCGTATTAAGCGTGCCCACATTCAGAATGATCGTATCCACATCAGGATCGTCTAATGCAGCCTGTATGGCATTGGTCAGCGCCGGGTTCCACCACCCCGAATAATCTGGATAAGTTGATACGTCAATCGTAGTTGTATCTGCCGCGTAGACCTTTCCCCCGCTCAGGCCGGGTGATATGACCGCAGCCAACATCACAAAAACCAGCGTAATTGCCAGAATTCGCTTTACGCTATGGCGTTTCATTGTTCCGATGTCTCCGGAACTGACAATCTTTAACATACTCTTTCCTGTACCTTTCTTGCCCTGCACAAATGCCCCGGCAAATTAGATGTGACGAACTTCGATGTGGAATTTTATATCGCACAAAAAATCAGACCGGGCATAAAGCTTTCGGTCGTAGTACAAAATTCAACAAACACAAAACAGCCCCATCTCTTCTTCTGCCTCACATAAACGTCTTAGATCATCCATTTGTCTCTTTTTGGCGACAAATGTCCCGAATCATACGTTTGTCTCTTTTTAGCGACTTTATGATTCTTCATTCTAATCTGTTTTGGCAGGTTTTACAAGGGTTCACTCTGAATTGGTCAAGATGTCATTTGATTGTCACTTGATTGTCATTTGACTCACTTTCTTTATGGCGTTGAACACGAAGCGCTGAGCGCGTCAACGCCTGGTCGATGTCGGCTATAATATCGTCCGCATGTTCAATTCCGACAGAAAGTCGCAACAGTGTTTCATCGACACCGAGTTTTTGGCGGATTTCTTCCGGGATGGCGCCGTGTGTCTGCTCCACAGGGAATGTCATCAGCGTTTCGACACCGCCAAGGCTTTCCGCAAAGTAGATGAGTTTTAGGTTGCTCAATATTTTCGGTATCGCCTTTGCATTCTTGACGCGAAAAGAGATCATCGCGCCGAATCCGGAGGATTGCTTTCGTGAGAGTCTATAGGAAGGATGGTCTTTATCTCCAACATAGTATACCTGCGCCACCTTCTCGTGCGTCTTCAGAAAATCGCATACCTTCCGGGCATTTTCCTGATGTCTTTCCATGCGCACCGCGAGCGTTTTCAGGCTTCTCGAAAGAAGATAGCTGTCGAATGCTCCAAGCACAGCACCTTCCGACATGGTGTTCATAAAGAAATGCTCTATCCACTTCTCGTCGCGAATGACAACGAACCCACACAGGACATCGTTGTGTCCGCCCAGATATTTTGTTCCGCTATGAACGACGATATCCGCTCCGAGATCGAGAGGATTTTGAAAGTACGGTGTGAGGAAAGTATTATCGACCACCAATATTGCACCTGCGGTGTGGGCGATCTCCGCCGCCTTACGGATGTCTGTTACACGCATCATCGGGTTCGATGGCGTTTCAATAAAGATTTGTTTTGTATTCGGACGCACACTGTTCTTCAACACCTTGCTATCGCTCGTGTCCACATAGGAAACCAGAATGCCATACTTTGCATATAAATCGGAAAACAAACGATAGGTTCCCCCGTAGAGATCTTCCGAAACAATCATGTGATCTCCCGGATTCATCAATTTTAACACCGATGATATCGCGGCCATCCCGGACGAAAGCGCCCATGCTTTTTTGCCGTGTTCGAGTGCCGCAATCGTATTTTCCAACGCCAATCGCGTTGGATTTCCTGCACGGGTATAGCTATAGCCCGTCGCTTCTGCGTAGCGTGGATGTGAAAAAACCGCAGATTGAAAGATGGGCGTTGTAAGTGCACCGGTTTCCGCATCTCCGGTTTCAAAACCACGGACGATTAACGTCTCTTTTTCTCTCTTAAGAAAGTCCGCGTCTGTATCAATGCCTTCCAACCCCTTTACGATTTTCGCCATATCTTTCAAGTTAAATTCCATAATGCCGTACGTCTCCTTATCCTAAAAAATCTTGCCACTCAATCAAATAACATAATCGTATTCCGCCAGAAATCTGTGCAGAAATTGTTTTGTTCGCTCATGTTTTGGTTTCACAAACACATCGCCTGCCGTGCCTTCTTCTAATATAACACCATCATCCATAAAAACAACTTTGCTCGCAACATCTCTCGCAAAAGCCATTTCGTGTGTCACGATAATCATCGTTGTGCCTTCGCTTGCAATTTTTCGAATGACGGTAAGCACTTCTTTGATCCATTCCGGGTCTAAGGCACTTGTCGGTTCATCCAGCAGCACGACGTCCGGGTTTACGGCGACGGCACGGGCGATGCCGACACGTTGCTGCTGCCCTCCCGACAATTGATTCGGGTAAGCATCGTATTTATCGGATAACCCCACCTTGTCGAGATGCTCTTTCGCAAGGGAAAGGGCTTTGGCTTTTTCCATTTTCCGTCCCGTTACAAGTCCTTCCATCACATTTTCGAGGCAGGTTTTGTTGTTAAACAAGGCATAATTTTGGAAGACAAAGCTCGTTCTTCTGCGAATTGCATAAATGTCTTTTTTGCTTGCCTGACGAAACTCCGTGTCTATGTCGCCAATGCGTATACGCCCGCTGTCGGCACGTTCCAGAAAATTGATGCACCGAAGAAGTGTCGTCTTGCCGGATCCACTGGGACCCAAAACAGCAACAACATCGCCCTTTTCGACCTTGAGATTTACACCCTTCAGCACCTGATTCGTGCCAAACGCTTTGTGAATATCGATAATTTCCAGCATTTATTTCTCCTACCCTTTCCGGAACAAGACAACGCGACGTTCTGCGAGCTTAAAGACCCGTTCGACACACCAGACAATTATGAGGTATACAAGTGCCATTGCCATATACGCTTCAATGTACGACAGACTGGTTCCCCCTTCTATTTTGCAGATTCCCGTAACGTCTTGAATCGTCATGAGGAAGGCAAGCGAAGTAAGTTTGATGAGGTCGGTCACCGACGAGCAAAAAACAGGAAGCGCAGCAGCCATCGCCTGCGGAATGACAATGCGTCGGTACGCCTGAACCAACGTAAGGCCAATGCTTTCTGCGGCTTCGAGCTGATACCTGTCTACC
>JAITTH010000022.1 GCA_031287295.1 Eubacteriales Family XIII. Incertae Sedis bacterium | reverse complement strand
AATAATGTTGTACAACTGAAACATTATCCCACAAAAGCGAGTCCTTGAGAAGAATTTCGACGATCTTTTTTCAGGAGAACGATTTGACACAGGATGAGACCGACAGCAATTTCAATCAACAACATGGCGATGGATGAAAAAGGAAGATCAGATTCTACGGAAATCACTTCATGAACCGGGACGAGCGGGCGCAGCCAGGGCATTTTCAAATCCGTGTTCCACAGTCCGCCACCGAGCGTCATGTTTAAGGCGAGCCAGAATACAAAACCCCAAGGCGTCCAGGTTCTTTTGCCCAAAAGGACAAATAACGCGGCAATTGTGATGGCATAGATGGGGAGAAGAATTAACACAATTTGGGTTTGAAACGGAATTTGCGTATGGTAAATCAGACGCATGATCGCCGCATAGACCACAGCAATGAAAATCCACGCCGAGGTGAGCGTGAGCATGGCACAAACAAAATGTTTTTGTCTTGCCGATTTTTTTGACAGGAAAAATCTTCGGTTGTCCGGCCCCGGAAGCAGGGTCGCTGCATGTAAAAAGGCAAATAGAAGAAGTAGGGCGGGAATGCCAAAAACGGGTGGGGCGGTAAAGGGAATGCTACCCTCTTCAGGTCCGGTATAGGCAACCTGAATCAGAGGACTCGTACTTTCAGAAGACGTTACATAGTCTTCCGGTTCCATCCCGGCATCTTCAAGTGCCTGTATCAACAGAACATCTGCCCGGAGACGAACGGTTTCAACGGAAAGGATTTCTTCGATGAAGGAAATATCGGCGATTCCGGGTGCCGGATAGATTTGAATGGCGTCGTCGTCTCCATTTTGGATGCGCGCATCGAAGTCTTCGGACAGCACAACGATAGCCTGAACGGAATCGGTCTCGAGCATTTCACGGACTTCGCTATCGGAAGGGAAGGTAATCGTTTCGATATCCGGACTGTTTTCGAGGACCTGCGCGTAGGAATCGGAGAGTGCTCCATGTGCGTTTTGTTTCAAGGCAATTTTTAGTTCCGGTTCTTCTCCCTCGAAAACCGAGGCACTGATTTGACCCAGCAAAAGCTGAAATAGGATCAAGAGAACCAGCAGTGGGGTGCTGCGAAAAACCATCTTAAATTGGATGCGCATCATTTCAGACATCACGCACTCCTTTGTTTGAAAAAGGCATAACCTGCGCAGAGTGCAGCCGGCAGCACAGGTGCAAACAGACTCAACGGCGCGATTCCAATTTGTCCCACCTGCGCATCGGAAAGCGTCCATTCTGCGAGCAAATGCGAAAGCCATGCAGGATTGATGTCTCGAATGCTGAACTCCATGAGATAGGTCGGATAAAAGCCCCCGCCCAAAAAGAGCAGAAGAATGCAGATGGCACCGGCGCCAAACATGCTACGAATCGGACGGTTGTTGTCTTTTCCCGACACGGAGAATGGTAAAAAAACAGAAAATAGCAATAGTGAAATGAACCCGGATGAAGCGGCAAGTCGAAGCAGGTGGATGTGGAACCCAAAGAATGCGGCAATCCCCGCAAGAATTAAGCAAAGCGGAATCGCAACGCAGACGGTAAGCAGCATTTTTTCGCTCCAAAACAACACAAAGGGAATTTTATGCATTCGAAACCGTCGAATCAGTCCGCCGGAAAACTCTTTGGCAGTACGCATTGCAGTGAAGACGGCAGCAATTGCCGCCGCCAGAAAAACAATCAAAGCCGTTAATTGTATTTCATATTGAGAAGCGGCGCGGACAACACGAATGTTATGCTTCCGGCTGATGGATTCGTTTACAATGCTCATATCGAAAGCGGTGGCAGCTTCCTCTCTTTCTTTGTCCGTGGAGAATAATTCCTTTGAAAGATGATAGTAGGCAGTCGAAGAAGCCTGAACATGGTTCATGGTGTCGGCAAGGCGCTCGGTTACCGTTTTGGCAATCGCACCGATGGTCTGGTCCTTTGCGAAAACATTTACGGTGATCTCATTTCCACGAATGAGGTTTTGTAACATTTTGGGCGGGAATTCAATGACGACATCCGTTTCTCCGTTTGCGAGAAGCTTTTGAGCAGATTCCAGGTCCGTTTCCGTAAAACCATCGATCATGTCCAGTTCCTCAACAAGATTTACAAGAATCTCTGTCAATTCAGCATCATCGTGATTTACCATCGTTAAGGATACTTTGGGCAGCGTACCTTTGTCGGTCAATCCAACAGGCAACATAAAAAAGGATGCAAGGATAAAAAATAAGGGAAAGGTGAGAATGAGCGGGAAACTGCGAAGCAGAATGCGAAGGTCGATTTGAAATAGACTGAAGAACTTCAACGTGTGTTCACCTCAGATTCCGGTAAGGTTAAAACCCGTTCACAGAGTCCTTCAAAATCATTGGGGTCGTGGGAGATGAATACAATGGCGAGTCCTTTACGCTTTTCATACTGAAGCAACTCGTGAAAAGCAAGGCGCGTTTGTTTGTCTAATGCGCCAAAAGCCTCGTCCAGCAATAGCAAGGCCGGTTTTTGAAGGAAAGCCGCAGCAAACCCAACACGCGTGCGCATTCCGGCACTACAGAGACTGAGTTTTTTTGTAGAAAAAGATTCTACGCCACAAAGTTCAGAGGCACGCTTTGCCCGTGATTTTGCTTCCTTGCCGGAAAAACCGAGCATACTTGCTTCAAAGATGAGATTGTCGATACAGGACAATTGTTCCTGAAAGCCATCCGTTTGCATCACATATCCGAGATTTCCGCTTCGTGAAAAAGATCCTTCGTCCGGAGAAAGAATCCCGGCAAATAAATCCAGCAAGGTGGTTTTTCCACTACCATTCGGTCCTTGAATTCCAAGACCTTCCCCCTCATGGAGGGAGAAGGTCACAGGATTGAACAACGGATTCTTTCTTTTTTTTACGATGCCCGAGGCACACAAGATTTTTTGATCGGTGGCAGTCATCAATTTGTATCTCGATTCGTTTGACGCGATTTACACGTAAAAATCATCAAAGTCATCGTAATAATCATCGAAAAGATCGCTGAAATCTTCAAGATAGACATCGTCCATGAAATCTCTCAATTCAGAAACATCGAGGGAAGAGGAGCCAATGGAATCAATCGTCAACCAAATACCTCCCTCGTCTCCATCGACTGTAAAGAGGAATCCAAGTTCCTTCATCTTTTTGTCTTTGTCAACAGAGACCGATAGATCAATTGTCCGCAGCAAGTCTTCGTCGTAATCGTATTCATCTTCAAGGGTAGCTGCGAGAATTTCTATTTCTGTTTGCAGACTGAGAACATCTTTCCGAACCAAATCGTGCTCTTCCAGATAGGTCTTGTCGTCGGCGATTTCTCCAAGATAGTCGCCATATGCCGTCAACGTATTGAGAAGATTTAAAGTGAAAGTAACTGTCGTAAGACCATCCTTTTTCGTCGTTTCTTTATTGGAAATAAAGGACTCTGTAAACTTCTGATCGTCGCATTTTTCCGTGAAGAAAGTCTTCGACGATACCGAAGCAGCATTCGTGAGACCTTCGGTGTTGAGATCTGAAATGTCGATGTCGGAATACTCGTCATAGTTCTCTTCTAAAAGACTGACTAGTTTTTCACTTTGTTTTTCAATCCAGTCGTAGTCGATTTTTCCATCTTTTACGAGATGATTTACATCAATCGATAGAAGGAGTTCATCTTTGAGTAGTTTTGTGAGGCCATCAACGAAATCGCTATATCCCTCGTAGTAATATGGGTCATCAAATTCATAGGTGCTGGCGGCAATGGATCCGTCTACCATGATATACCGGAAAGCATCCGAGACAGTTAGGTCAATCGCACTGTCGTTTAAGTCTTCTCCAAGCGAAATTTTTGACGTGAAAACCATATCATCGCTGTAAGAAGAGGTAAGTTTTACGGTGAGGTCTAAACCTTTTTCGAATTCTCCGATCGACTCGATTCCGGTATACGCGGCACCGAGGGGATTTTTCTCAACGGCACTGCCAAGTTTTGGGAAAACCAAAAGGAAGAACGCGACCGCCAAGCCCACAACGACAACGGCGATGATGAGGATAAGCAACCACGTCTTTTTCTTTTTCGGTGGTTCCACAGGGGTGGCAGGCACAAAATCAGTTGTGACCGGTGGAATAACAGGCGACTGCGGTATATCTGAGACGCCGAATTCAGGCGGTGTTTCGTTGGGCGTAAAGGACGATGTAAGCGGCGAATTTACCGTGACAGACGGGGTAAAAAGCGGCCTGGTTTCTCCGAAAACAACGGGTTGAGGTTCCGCTTGATAAGCGGACTCAGCAGGCGTTTCCGGTACTTCCGGAACCTCGATTACAGGCGTGGCTTCTTCCGTCGGTGTTTCAACAATCGGATCTTCTTGCACGACAGGAGTCGCGTCGATAACAGGCTCGACAGGAGCCTCTTCGACAACAGGCGTCTCTACCGAGATTGGAGCAATTATCGGTTCTCCCGGGACCGGTGGCGGTGTTTCAGGTGCAGATACTGTGGGAATTGGTGAACCGCATTGCGGACAGAATTTTCCACCCACCTCCATGATCTGTGACAAATCCCTACCACATTGTGAACAAAACATTTTTTCACCTCACTACTACGGGAAACGCCCTGCGTCTCCAAACTCCTACACGACTTCTTCATTCTATATGATGATTACAGTATATAATTACAAGGTACATAAATGAAGACAAAGGTGCAAATATTTCAAAAAAATTTCGTAAACCTCGTGTTTGTCACATGAGGCTATATTAAATTTATAAAAAATACTTGCTGTATATTTATCTTTTTGGTAAGGTTTTTGCATGGAGATGGGAATAAACATCAATTTAGAGCAACGTCAGACCATGGTCATGACGCCGGAGCTTATTCAGGCAATTAAGCTCTTGCAATACAATACACAGGAATTGGTGGAATATATAGAGGAACAGCTACTGACAAATCCTGTGCTCGAAGTCGATTCCGAAGCGGAGGATGAAGAAATCTCCGAAAAAGAAATCGAAAAAGATGCCTATGAATCGGAGAGCATTTCCCACAATACCGAAAGTGACAAAGACGATTTTGACTGGCAAGAGTATATCCGAGAGCGCGAGATTGATGACATCAGTTACAGTCAGACCGATTGGGTCGATACGCATTCGCATTCCGATTTCAGTTTTTTATACGAAAACAATGCGTACGAAGATTTGACCCTGAGTGACCACCTTCTTTCACAGATGTTTGTTGCAGATCCGCAGCGATACGATCTGTTGGTCGCCTCCTACATTATAGAATCTCTCGATTTAAACGGATATATGACGCAGTCGGTTATTGAAATTGCAGAACAGCTCGATGCCGATATCCCCACGGTCGAAAAAGCCGTGGCGCTCATTCAGGGTTTTGAGCCTGCCGGGGTTTGTGCTCGGGATCTCCCGGAATGTCTGCTTTTACAACTCCATCGTCTTGGCATCACAGACGAAATTGTCGTACGTATCGTCAAAGAACATCTTGCCGATTTGGCATCCAACAAGATTGCACTCATTGCAAAAACAGTAGGCGTAAACATACATCGGGTTCAAGAAATCGCGGACGTGATTAAAACGCTTGAGCCGAAGCCGGGAAGCCCCTTCGGGAAAGTGTCGGATACGCGGTACATTCTCCCGGATGTGATTGTCGAAAAAGTAGAAGACAGTTATGTGGTTTCCATCAATTCAATCAACAGTCCTCGTCTTTACATCAGTTCTTATTATCGACATATGTTAGGGAAGTCGGCAAAAGACTCCCAAATCTCAAAATTCCTTCGCGATCGTCTCAATTCCGCAATTTGGCTCATTAAATGTATTGAACAACGGAATCAAACAATATACAATGTTGTCGATGCAATCGTAAGATATCAACAAGATTTTTTCAAATACGGAGAAAAGAAGATTAAACCACTTACCTTGAAAAAAGTTGCCGTAGAGGTCGGAGTTCACGAATCTACGGTAAGTAGGGCGATTTGTGGGAAGTATCTCCAATCCCCAAGGGGTGTGTTTGAGCTGAAATACTTTTTCCCCGGTGGTTTTTCTTGCGAAAGTGGCGAAGAGTATGCGTCGGAGAGCATTAAGGCAAGAATTCGCGAACTCATAGTGGCGGAGAATACCGATTCACCTCTTTCCGATCAATGTATCGCTATGATGCTCAATAACGACAGCATCGAAATTTCCCGTCGTACGGTTGCAAAATATCGAGATGTTATGGGCATACCGGCTTCAAACAAAAGAAAACGGTATAAATAGTTGTGTGTGCCAAAATCTCGGGTGGACACTTCCATTCGATTTTGGTCAGAGGGAGGAAAAATGAGCGTAAAAGTCGGAATCAATGGGTTTGGTCGAATTGGACGCAATGCGTTTAAGGCAGCCATAGAGAAGAACGCGAGTTTTGACATTGTGGCGATTAACGATGTCACAGATCCGGAAACATTGGCGCACCTGCTTAAATACGACAGCTGCTTTGGTCGTTTCGATGGAGACATTCAGACGAAAGAAAATGCCATTCTTGTCAATGGGAAAGAAATCAAGATTACAGCTGTACGCAATCCTGCAGAACTGCCTTGGCGCGAGTTAGGCGTTGAAGTTGTTCTTGAATCTACGGGTCTTTTCACGAAAAAAGAAGACGCTGTAAAACACATCTCCGCAGGGGCAAAAAAGGTTGTCATTTCCGCACCGGCAACAGACGAAGATATCACGATTGTTATGGGTGTAAATGAAGATGCTTACGACCCAAATGTACACCATGTGATCTCGAACGCGTCCTGTACGACCAATTGTCTTGCGCCCGTTGCGAAAATTATCGATCGTGAATTTGGCATCGAAAAAGGTCTGATGACCACGGTGCATTCCTATACCAATGATCAAAAAATCCTCGACTTACCACACAAAGATTTGAGAAGGGCGCGTGCAGCAGGGCTCTCCATCATTCCAACGACGACAGGTGCCGCAAAGGCCGTCTCTTTGGTTCTTCCGCAGCTGAAAGGAAAACTGAACGGCATGGCCATGCGTGTCCCGACACCGGCTGTTTCTGTCGTGGATGTTGTATTTGAACTCACGAATCCTTCGGATGTAAACGCCGTGAACGCGGCGCTGGCAAAGGCGGCGAAAGAAGAAATACCGCAGATCCTTGCCTACACCGAAGAGCCACTGGTTTCCATCGACTTCAAAGGCGATACGCATTCTTCGATTGTAGATGCGCTTTCCACGATGTTTGTCGGTGACAAGACTGTAAAAATCGTTTCATGGTACGATAACGAATGGGGTTATTCAAATCGTGCGATTGACCTCATCGAATACATTATAAAGACAGGGTTCTAACCGGCATGAAAAAAACGATACGCGACATCAATCTGTCCGGAAAGCGTTGCCTCGTACGCTGCGATTTTAATGTACCCATGGACGCCGAAGGGCATATTACGGATGACACACGCATTCGCGCATCCCTTCCAACGATTCAATTTTTGCTTTCGAACGGTGCTTCTGTTATTTTAACTTCGCATCTTGGACGTCCGGAAGGCGGATTTGATGCAAAATACAGTTTGCAAGCGGTTGCGCTTCATTTGGAAAAGATACTTGGCTGTGCTGTATGGTTTCAAAGTGTTCCGGAAGTGATTGACGATTCCGTGCGAGAAAAAGCGGCAGAATTGAAACCCGGGGAAGTTATGCTCCTCGAAAACACGCGTTTTGTCGCGGGAGAAACCAAAAACGATCCGCGATTGGCAAAGGATCTGGCTTCCCTTGCCGATGTCTTTGTGGCGGATGCTTTCGGCAGTGCGCATCGTGCGCATTCTTCCACACAAGGTGTTTCGGATTATCTTCCGACAGTATCCGGATTCCTGATGGAACGAGAAATTCGTTTCCTCGGGGATGCCTTAGAAAATCCAACAAGACCGCTGCTTGCCATCCTTGGTGGCGCGAAGGTCTCCGATAAAATTCTGGTCATTCGGCAGCTTCTCGCGAAAGTGAATACCTTACTCATTGGCGGTGGCATGGCGTATACGTTTTTGAAGAGCAAAGGCTACGAGATTGGCAGTTCCCTGCTCGACGAAAGTGGTATTGAACTTGCTTCTGCGCTTCTCAAGGAAGCCGAAGAAAAGGGCGTTCAGATCTTGCTCCCTACGGATGTTAACGCAGGTCTTTCCTTTTCGAATGAAACCGATGCCGATATTTTCCCGGCAGACGCCATTCCGGCAGACCGCATGGGATTGGATATCGGACCCAAAACAATCGAATGCTTTGTGGCGGAGATCGAAAAGGCGGGAACCATCTTTTGGAATGGTCCGATGGGTGTTTTTGAAATGCCAAAATTTGCGACAGGAACAAAAGCCGTTGCAGAAGCTATGGCAAAGACCCCTGCGATTACCATCGTTGGCGGAGGAGATAGTGCCGCAGCCGTCACTCAATTTGGGCTAGCCTCCGAAATGACGCATGTTTCCACCGGTGGCGGTGCCACACTGGAATTTATCGAAGGTAAGGCGCTCCCGGGCGTAATTTGTATCCTTGATCATTGAAGGAGGTCCTCAAGACATGAGACAAAAGTTCATTGCAGGGAATTGGAAAATGTATAAAACAACTGCGGAAGCGATTGCTTTTGCAGAAGCGTTCAAAAATAGTTACAGTGGCGATACGCACGAGGTCGCCGTCTGTGCTCCGTTTACGCAACTTTTCGCGTTAAAAAACGCCTTTGCGGGAACATCGGTAAAAATTTGTGCACAGAATATGCACTTTGAAGAAGAGGGCGCTTATACCGGAGAAATCTCGGCGCAGATGCTCACAGAAATCGGTGTTACGTATTGTCTGATCGGTCATTCGGAACGCAGACAGTATTTTGCGGAAACCGACGAAAGCGTAAATAAAAAAATTAAGAAGGCCTTTGAACACGGAATATTGCCCATTGTCTGTATCGGAGAATTGCTCGATCAACGTGAGTCCGGAAATGCCTTTTCGGTCGTCGGGGCCCAGATTGAAGGTGCCCTTGCAGGGCTTACCTCGGAAAATGTGCAAAATCTCGTCATTGCTTATGAACCGGTATGGGCAATCGGAACCGGAAAAACGGCGACGGCAGAACAGGCGGAGGAAATGTGTTCCTTTATTCGCAGTGAAGTTGGTCGGTTGTTTGGCGCAGCAGAAGCCCAGACCGTACGTGTTCAGTATGGCGGTAGCGTGAAGCCGGAAAACGCTGCGGAATTGATGTCCAAACCAAACATCGATGGTCTGCTCGTCGGCGGGGCGAGTCTGAAACCGGATAGCTTCAAGGAGATTATCGAGTTTTAGAATCGTAGGATAGACATAACGTTGGTTATAATTTTTATTTTATTTATAACGGTATTATTGTAGGTTTTCGAAAGGAGAAATTGGAAGAAATGAATCAAATTTTGACGTATTTGGTGCCTGTCACGGCTGTAATTGCGCTCATTGTAGCGCTTATGTTGGCCGTGTGGATCAAAGGTAGATCCGAAGGTTCTGATCGCATGAAGGAAGTGTCAGGTTTTATTCGGGAAGGTGCGATGGCTTTCCTGAAACGCGAGTATCGTTATATGGCAGTCGTCATTGTTGCGCTTGTCTTGATACTTGGCTTTGCCTTGAGCTGGTTGTCTGCGGCACTTTATGTCGTGGGTGCCTTCTTCTCGGTACTGGCAGGTTTTTTCGGAATGAAGGTTGCGACTTGGGGCAATGTTAGAACGGCGAGTGCTGCCAACGATTCCGGTATGCCGGCAGCGTTAAAAGTCGCCTTCCGCAGTGGTGCGGTTATGGGGCTTTGTGTCGTAGGACTGGGCCTTCTTGGCTTGGGTGTCCTTTTCATCATTTTGGATGGGATCGGAAAGGTTGAAATTATTACAGGATTCGGTCTGGGCGCATCTTCCATGGCGCTCTTTGGTCGTGTCGGCGGTGGTATTTATACGAAAGCCGCAGACGTAGGCGCCGATCTCGTTGGGAAAGTAGAAGCGGGCATTCCGGAAGACGATCCGAGAAATCCGGCTGTTATCGCAGATAATGTTGGCGACAATGTCGGTGACGTTGCCGGTATGGGTTCCGATCTGTTTGAATCTTATGTCGGTTCTGTCATCTCCGCGATTACATTGGCAGTCGTTCTGCCGCACGTTTCGACACTCTTTGTCGGACAGTTTGATCTTCCGGCACTGGAAGGCAGTATTTTCCCGCTCATTCTCGCGGCAATCGGTATTGTGGCATCCATTATCGGTATTTTCTTTGTTCGTGGTAAGGATGGTGGAAATCCCGCAACAGCATTGAACGTCGGCACCTATGTAAGCACAGCAATTATTGTTGCGGCTGCTCTTGTCCTCAGTAAATACTTCTTCGGAAACTTTAATGCAGCGATTGCCATCATCGCCGGACTCGTCGTGGGTACCGCAATCGGAAAAATTACAGAAGTCTACACATCTTCCGACTACAAATCTGTAAAACATATCGCCGCACAGGCAGAAACGGGCGAAGCAACGACCATTATCAGTGGTATGGGCGTTGGAATGCTCTCTACGGTTTGGCCGATTATTTTCATCTGCGTGGGTATCTTCTTTGCCTATGCATTCGCCGGACTCTACGGCATTGCGCTCGCTGCGGTTGGCATGCTCTCCACAACGGGTATCGTGGTTGCTGTAGACGCTTACGGTCCTGTATCCGACAATGCGGGCGGTATCGCCGAAATGTGCGAATTGCCACCCAATGTACGTAAAATCACGGACAAGCTCGATGCTGTCGGCAATACAACTGCTGCTATCGGAAAAGGTTTTGCAATCGGTTCTGCGGCACTCACCGCACTTGCCTTGTTTGCTTCCTATGCTTCGGTTGTTGAACTCAAGATGATCGATCTTTTGGATCCGCTTGTCATCATTGGTCTCTTTATCGGTGCGATGCTTCCGTTCCTCTTCTGCGCACTCACCATGAACAGCGTGGGCCGGGCAGCAAAACAGATGATTGAAGAAGTTCGTCGTCAATTCCGCGAAGACAAAGGGATTATGGCGGGAACGTCCAAACCCGATTATGCGCGTTGCGTAGATATTTCGACGAAAGCAGCATTGAAGGAAATGATTGCTCCGGGTCTGCTTGCGATTATTGCACCGCTTGCCGTTGGTATGCTCATCGGTAAAGACGCCCTTGGTGGACTTCTTGCAGGTTCCCTCACCTCAGGTGTTCTGCTTGCGATCATGCTCGCAAATGCCGGTGGTGCCTGGGATAATGCGAAAAAGCACATTGAAGAAGGTCATCATGGTGGGAAGGGCAGTCCTGCGCACAAAGCGGCGGTTGTCGGTGACACCGTGGGGGATCCCTTCAAAGATACATCAGGTCCATCCTTGAACATTTTGCTTAAGCTCATGACCATCGTTGCGGTTGTTTTTGCACCGCTCTTCGAATTTGCACTCATGAAGTAAGGCCGCGCCAATCCGATGGTTTGAAATCCATCCATTGACACGATAAAAGAAAACTGTCGATCCGAGTTGTTTGGGGTTGACAGTTTTTCACTTTTTGTTGCATTACGTCTCTAAAATATGATAAAGTAATTTGCGCGTTCAGATATGGAACGTGAGTGTTTGTAAACAGATCCAAGAGGATTATTTTACCGGAGGTAGATTGTTTTGATTATTGCATTCAAAATCGTACTCATTGTCGTGAGTGTTGTTCTTATCGCAAGTGTTCTATTGCAGGAAGGCAACAGTACAGGGCTTTCCGGATCCATTGGCGGTGGCGCGGAGCAACTTTTCGGAAAGAAAAAAGGGCGTGGCTACCAAGGGATACTTACGAAGGCTACCCTAATCGGTGCCATCATTTTTATCATCTGTTCGTTAACGTTGGTCTTCATCGAAGGTCGATAGTCTTGCAACAACAAGGAGAATATTAAAAAATGACTCTCAGTGTTTGGGAAGGTGTCCTGAGCTCACTTTTTGTGATGTTCGTGGTTTTTGTTGTTTTAATTGTCCTTTGGGCTTTAATTCGTGTATTTTCAGTTGCTGTCTCTGCCATCGAAAAGAGTAATGAGAAAAAGCGGCTTCTATAAATTCTAGGGTATCTGCTTTTTTTACTTTGTTGGAGGAAGAATACTTTGTTTACGGAATCATTTCAGAAATTAGTTGACGGATCTGGGTTTTCGAACATGTCATGGCAAAATGCCGTGATGTTGGTTGTGTCCGGGGTCCTTATGTATTTGGCCATCGTAAAGCAGTTTGAACCACTTTTGCTGCTACCGATTGCCTTTGGTGTCCTTCTTTCGAACCTTCCGTTGTCCGGTCTGATTCATATGGAGTTTTACGAAACCGGAGATGTTGATTACGGGCAGGTATTACACGAGGGTGGACTCTTAGACATCTTATATCTCGGCGTAAAGCTTGGCATTTACCCGTCTCTCATCTTTATGGGTGTGGGTGCAATGACCGATTTTGGCCCGCTCATCGCACGACCGAGTTCTCTGCTTATGGGTGCCGGTGCACAGTTTGGTATTTCCATTGCATTCCTAACGGCACTCGCCATTGGGTTTACACCGCAGGAAGCAGGTTCCATCGGCATCATCGGTGGTGCAGACGGTCCGACAGCCATTTTCCTGACAAAAGAGCTTGCCCCGCATTTGTTGGCGCCGATTGCGATTGCCGCCTATTCCTATATGGCACTGATTCCGCTCATTCAACCTCCGATCATGAAACTGCTCACGACCAAGAAGGAGCGCGAAATTGTCATGGAACAATTGCGTCCGGTCTCCAAACTTGAAAAAGTAGGGTTTGCTGTCATTGTTACGATACTATGTGTGTTGCTTCTGCCGGAAGTTTCATCGCTTGTCGGTATGCTCATGCTCGGCAATCTTTTCCGTGAGTCGGGTGTTGTCGCACGTCTTTCCGATACGGCACAGAATGCCCTGATCAACATCGTTACGATTTTCCTTGGTGTTACGGTTGGTGCCACAGCGGTTGGCGAAAACTTCCTGAAACCGCAGACGCTTGCGATTATTGGTCTGGGACTGTTTGCCTTTATGTTCAGCACTGTTGGAGGGCTTCTTCTCGGAAAATTGATGTCCGTCTTGTCCGGAGGGAAGATTAATCCGCTCATCGGTTCTGCCGGTGTTTCGGCGGTTCCTATGGCTGCACGTGTTTCGCAGGTAGAAGGCATGAAGGCGAAACCCGGCAATTATCTGTTGATGCATGCGATGGGTCCCAATGTGGCGGGCGTTATCGGTTCTGCGGTAGCTGCCGGTACGTTGTTGTCGCTCTTCGGCTAGAGCAATTAAAGCGAAATCATTTCCAGAAACTCAGTATTGACTTTGCGAACCGATTTCATGGTTGCCGAGCCTCCGTGTCCCGGATAGATTTTGATGTCGTTTTCCCATTTGTTTACGACGTTTTTCAGACTGTTTCGCATTCGCTCGACGCTGCCACCGGGAAAATGCGTATAGCCCAGGTCAATGTCGAAAATCGTATCTCCCGTG
>JAITTH010000019.1 GCA_031287295.1 Eubacteriales Family XIII. Incertae Sedis bacterium | reverse complement strand
TTCTTCAACTTCTGTTCTGTTTCCCAAAAATGATTCCGGCATTCTCTTCTCCTCGTTTTCTTTCCGGATGGGCATCAAAGCACCAGAATGTTATTCCCCAGACTTCGAATACGCATCTCGCCATTGTTCATATCGACATATACCGTACGCCCATAATCCCGACCGGTATCTTCCGCAATGATTGGGATTTCAAGATTTCGTAAGGTTGTACGCACACTCTCCACATTCTGCATCCCAACGGCGGAAAGCGAAGACGTGGCGCTGGATTTGAACATGTTTGCCCCACCTGCAATTTTTGCGCGAAGAGCGGACTTGCTTGCCCCTCTGTGCAAGAGTGCATCCAGCATATCCGCAATGCCGGTGTCTGCAAATTTCAGTCTGCTTTCAGGGCCATGATGCTGCATCATACTGCTGTATGGAAGCATGATATGCGCAAGACCGCCGATTTTCGCACGTTCGTCATAGATGCTGATGCCGACACAGGAACCGAGCGCATAGGTAACGAGTGTGACAGGCGCTTTCGCAAGCTTAAAATCCGCAATACCAATGACAATTGTTTCTTCCATTTAAAGTCCTAATCTGTGCATGATTTGATTCAATGTATCCATCTCCGCAAACAGAATGACATGGCTGTATAGATTGCTAAAATCAGATCGGAAAGACTCTTCAACAAACATCACTTTGTTATCGGAAGCACCGTAAATTGCAATGGGATCGGCCATAATGGCGCCGATCATATCCCTTGAAACATGAGGGACATCCACTTTTATTTCCATCCCTGTGAGCGTTGCGATTGAACCGAGGAAGGAATACCCCAGTATATTTCCAATTTCCATAATGGCGGAAAGCTTCATTTCCTCGCCGACCTCTTCCGAGAATGTCTGACTGGAGAGAATATCCGTAATACGATCGGCATCCTCCAAGGAGAGAATGAAAAAAACAACACCGTTTGCATCGCCATAAAAATTCACCACAACGGTGACAACCTGTTTTTCCGGACCACCGAGGTGTGAAATGACATTTTCAAAGGATTCAATATGCACTTCCGAAAGCGCTATATGAACGTTTTCGTTGAGCAACACAGATAACGACATGGCAGCATTGCCCGCGCCGATATTGCCGATCTCTCGCAGTACGTCAAGATGCACCTCATTGATGTCCGATAGCGTTTTGATCACGTCTCACTTCCCCCTTGTTGTTCTTTGCGCATTGTGTCACGTGGGTTTTCCATTATCCGCATACAAGATTTTGTGATGCTTGCAGTGATATCTGTTTCATATTGAAGGCGATAAACTTCGATGAGTTGCGAGTATTGCTTGCCTTCACTGGTTGTTACATATTTTGTGGGCAGGCTGTTAAGCGTGAGTGCCAGAATATCCTGACGGTTTTCCATCGTGTCCTCGATGCCCATTTTACGCAGGACAGAGGGTAGTTTCTCTTCGGCGATAAGCATCGTGAGATTAATCAGTCCATTTTCTGATTGATTTAACATGATTTTCCCACCCTTCTCTTAACGACCGAGTACGTTTTTAACCGTTTGCAGCAAACGCTCTGGTTTAAAAGGCTTCACGATAAAATCCACAGCGCCAAATTTTATGGCCTCGATGACCATATTTTCTTGCCCCATCGCTGAACACATAATGACTTTTGCCGAAGAATCGATCTCACGAATTTCTTGAAGTGCGGCGATACCATCTTTTATGGGCATGGTAATATCCAACAGAACCAGATCGGGGTTATGCTCCGCATACAGAAGAACAGCTTCCTGACCGTTTCCGGCTTCGTAAAATAGGTTGTACCCTGCTTTTCTCAGATTTTCTTGAATCATCATACGCATAAATACAGCATCGTCCACTATAAGAATTTTTGACATGGTGTCTATTGCTCCTTTTTTCCTCTGTTCAGGAATACCCGAGTATGGTCATTATACTCCACAGTTTCCAACGGAATCAATAGAATCGGCAAGGTTCCTTATTTTCTGTTACATCCCACTTCGCCTATAGCGTCCATAATTGAAATGTATTATAATGAATCGAAATGTGACGGAACACCTATACCCTGTGTGAAAGGAACGAGATGGGCGATGATTTTGCAAGCGACTCTCTCTTAGAGCTCTACCTTTTTGAAGCTACAACGCTACTTGACAATCTTGACCTGCTGCTGATAGATGCTGAAAAAGAGGGAAAACTTACACGGGAACAAATCAATGAGATTTTTCGCATCATGCACACCATCAAGGGCTCTTCCGCGATGATGGCTTATGATGCTGTTGCCGATGTGGCACACCGCATGGAAGACATTTTTGCGGTTACCCGTGAACACGGCATCTCAGAGATGCTTTACCATGACCTGTTCGACAAGACGCTGAAAGCATCCAAGTTCCTCGAAACAGAGGTGGATAAGATTCAACGTGGTAGTTTGGATGTAGGGGATCCGAGTCAACTCATCGAAGAGCTTATCGCACTATGCAACCGTTTCAAAGAGGGACTTCCCGAAAAGCCGGCACCGGACCTCGGACGCGTCCTGGGTGGATTACCGCAAAGACCCCAGAATAAAAACGAACTTCGTTCTCCCGAACCCATCACACTGAAACTCATTCCGGCAGACAGGGATCGGCAGAAATCCGTTCCGGATATACCCGTTCAACCCGAACCCCTATCGCAAACCGAAGAGCAGATTCTTAGCAACATACCGGAAGCCCCCGAAGGCGGACGCATTCTCGGAATGTACCCTGAATATTCATTGAAGACAACTTCCATCATCCCAAATCTCGATTCTTCGTTGTTTTCGGATGATTCCGAGTCCTCTTCTTCAAACTCGGACAGCAATTTGCAGACCTATTACCTTCATATCTTTTTCAACGAAGGGGCAAAGATGGAGAACATCCGCGCCTATATGCTCGTGAACAAACTGAGCGAATCCGGCATCGTAAACCGCGTGATCCCCGAAGATCTCGAAAACAATCCGGACACATCCGAAAGCATCATCGATCATGGACTTTACATCAGTTTCAGTACAAATCTTGTACGCGGGCAGATCGAAGCCTTGGCAAAAAGCACGCTTTCTGTGGAATCGGTGGCTTTTGTTCGAAAAATGCCGGGTGAACCGGATGTACCACAGCCAAAGCCGGAGCCGGAACCGATCGCACAGCCGAAATTGGTTGTGCCTCCCGTGCAGATCGTACAAAACAATGTAACGCCGGTGCCCCTGTTCCAAGAAGTGACAGTACCGAGTCCACCATCTCCTGTCGATGCTGAGGAATCTCACCGGGATTTAGAAATTAAACAAGAGAAACATGACAAACCACATGTCTCACAAAATCTCATCCCTGTCGATATCAACAAGCTGGATTCTTTGATGGACCTTGTCGGCGAGATCGTAATCAACGAATCGATGGTTACGGAAAGCCCGGATTTGAAAGAGCTTCCGCTCGAAAATTTCCGGAAAGCCGCTCACCAACTCAACAAGTTAACCTACGAGCTGCAAGATAGCGTCATGTCCGTGCGCATGGTTCAACTTTCAACGACTTTTCAACGTATGTTTCGTATCGTTCGCGATATGAACAAAGAGTTGGAGAAGGTTGCAGAGCTGACACTCATCGGCGAAAATACGGAAGTGGATAAGACCATCGTAGACGTCCTTGCCGACCCGATCATGCACCTTGTTCGCAACGCGATGGACCACGCAATCGAAACGCCGCAGGAACGCCTTCTCGCCGGAAAGAACGCAAAAGGACACATCATTCTTTCCGCGCAAAACATCGGCAGCGACATCATTCTTTCCATTAGCGATGACGGGAAAGGTCTGGACCAGGAACAAATTCTCAATCAGGCCGCAAAAAAAGGATTGCTTCGCAAATCCAAAAATGAGTACACGGAAAAAGAAATCTATAACTTCCTTTTGCTTCCCGGGTTTTCGACGAAAACAGAAGTCACCGAATATTCCGGAAGAGGCGTCGGGCTGGATGTCGTAAAAACCCAGATCGAAAAAATCGGCGGAAACATCACCATTGAAAGCGCAAAAGGGCTGGGCACAAACATTTTCCTAAAGATTCCGCTTACGCTCGCGATCATCGACTGTATGGAAATTCGCCTCGGCAGCGACACCTACGCCATTCCGATCAGCAACATCCATGAATCGTTCAGAGCATCCTCCGGGCAGATCGTCAGCGATCCTGCCGGGAATGAAATCATTCTTTTGCGCGGTGCCCCGTACCCGATTGTGCGACTCTATGAAGCATTCCAAACGGAACACGCGATTCGCGATCCGGAAGAAGGCATTCTGATTCTTGCCGATGCCGGAGATCGTGTGGGATGTCTGCTTGTCGATGAGCTCATCGGGAAATTTCAAGTTGTCGTTAAGGCAATACCACCCTATTTACAACAATATCACGTGAATTCACATGGCATTTCCGGATGCACCATCATGGGAACAGGGGCGGTAAGTCTTATCATTGACGTTGGATCACTGCTTTCATGATCACACTTTCCGATGAAGAATTTGATGAAATATCGAATTTCATCTACACACATTACGGCGTAAATCTCAAGAAAAAACGTTCGCTGATCGAAGCGCGTCTCGGATTTCATATTTTCGCTTCCGGGTATAAAAGTTACAAGGAATACCTCAATGCTGTCCGCAGCAATCCTTCCAAGCGTGCGCATGAAGAACTCGTTAGTCGCCTTACGACGAACCATACATTTTTCATGCGTGAAAAGGATCATTTTACATTTTATACAGAGACGGTGCTTCCTTGGATTGAAAATGTGTTACAGGAACGAGATTTGCGCGTTTGGAGTGCCGGTTGTGCATCCGGAGAAGAGCCTTACACCCTCTCGTTATGTACATTCGCTTATTTGGGCACAAAGGTTCAAAATTGGGACACAACCATTTTGGCAAGCGACATCTCCGCACGAGCACTCACAATCGCAAAAGAAGGCGTTTACCCAACGGCAAATCTCTCCGCCCTACCGGAATCTTGGATAAAAAAATATTTTCAGCCCATTTCAGACGGAAAATATAAGGTATCAAACGTATTGCGCAAGAGCGTTGCATTTCGGAAAATCAATCTCATGGATCCTTTTGTGTTTAAGCGACCCCTACAGACAATCTTCTGTAAAAATGTCATGATCTATTTTGATGATGCCATCCGCACAGAACTTCTGCGAAAATTTTATGAGGTTCTTAGACCCGGAGGCTATTTGTTTGTGGGGCACAGCGAGTCGCTCTCAACATTAAAACACGACTTCGAATATATTGCACCATCCATTTATCGAAAAGGCTAAACAGATTTTTTCGCCTCACTTTTCCTTTCTTTTTTCTCGACCTTCTTTTCTTCTTTTTCGGCAAGTACTGCCGGGGTTTTCTTTAGTTTCGGTCTCGAAACCTTTTTTTTGGTTTCTTTCTTTTCCTCTTTTGTGGGTTGTTCAAAATACGCACGCAGCAATCTTTTCCCGAGATACATGAACGTATCGACTTCAATGGCGATGGAGAGCAGAATGAGAAATGTCTCCAAAAGGTCGTCGTCTTCGATGTCGTTTTTCCAAATGGCATCTTTCATCTCTGCGATGCGACCCACGGTACGGGTTGCAGCGTCTTTGCGCTGTTCTTTGAGCACCGGTAGAATTTTTTGATAGATATCGTAGAAGTCGATTTTGTCGTCATACTGCGATTCAAGATTTTCCACAAAGGGCTTCATCAGCATTTTCAAATCGTCTTTGTTATACGCCATCCGCAGGCACAAAAAGGACTCGATGAGAATCATATGCTCTCGGTTGAATCGATGTTTGTCGGTGGACGCAATGAGGTCTTTCTTCACAAAGCCGGAAATCATGGATTTCGTCAGTAGATGCTCTTTCTCATAAATAGAAAGCTTCTCGCTGATAAATTCGGCTACCTGATCCGCATACAAATCCATGTTCGGGAAATCGCTCGGTTCAATAAAGCTCTTTTCCGAAAACTCTTCCGCGAACTTACGAATGTACTCTTCGTATCTAATCATATTTTGCTCCATTCTGCTGATTCTCAGCAGCACAAATACCTCACGAAAGTTCTTTTGTTGCTCCACCATTCTATTCAAACATGGATGGAGCAAAAGCCGTTATAAAATCTGCTTGCGTTGATTACCCTGTCTGCTTTCCAGTGCTCCAAGCGAGTTGAGTGCCTTACCGGTGCCGATTGCCACGCAGTTTTTAGGCTCATCGGCAATATACACATCAATGCCGGTACGCTTTTTGATTCTCTTGTCGATTCCGTCCAACAACGCACCACCACCTGTGATGACAATGCCCGTCGTAGAAATATCGGCTGCCAATTCCGGAGGTGTATTTTCCAATACCTGATGCACCGCCTCGCAGATAATCTGAAGAGGTTCGTCGAGAGCCTCCAACATTTCATCGCTGCCCACATCAACAGATTTCGGAAGCCCTGTAACCAGGTCTCTTCCTTTGCATGCGTAGAAAACCTGTTGCTCGCGCGGAAATGCCGTACCGACCGTCATTTTCATTTGTTCTGCGGTACGCTCACCGATGAAGAGTTTATGTTCTTTACGCATATACTTGATAATCGCATCGTCCAAACTGTCTCCGGCAACTTTTACCGACTGGCTGGTAACAATGGTTCCGAGCGAGATCACCGCTACGTCGGAAGTGCCACCGCCGATATCGATGACCATTTTCCCATCCGGTCCGGTGATGTCCAGTCCCGCACCGATCGCAGCGGCAACCGGTTCTTCCATGAGAAAAACGGATTTTCCGCCTGCCTGTGTCGCCGCTTCAATAACCGCACGTTTTTCAACCTCGGTAACGCCACTCGGTACACAAATCATAATGCGTGGTTTAAAGAATCTGCTCCCGCCACAACTTTTGCGAATAAAATATTTCAACATGCGCTCTGTAATATCGTAATCGGATATGACGCCGTCTTTTAAAGGGCGCACCGCAATGATATTGGCAGGTGTACGTCCAAGCATTTTGCGAGCTTCTTCACCAACCGCCAAGATTTCATTTGTATCGTCGGAAATCGCCACTACAGAGGGTTCGTTCAGAACGATCCCTTTTCCTTTTATATAGACCAAAACGTTTGCTGTCCCTAAGTCGATACCGACTTCGTCCTTAAATGCCAATTCAAAACCTCCCTTTGCTACTAAAGCTCAGAAGATGATCATTTCCTACTGAGCCTTTCTTATTATATAGGAAGAATCCCCCCCTTTCAACTTTAAGGTGACTTGAGTTTCCGCAGCCTTGATAAAATTGAAGGACAGAAAGGGACGGTTCATGCGTCTTTGATTGCAAAGACGCATGAACCGTCCCTTTCTGTCCTTCTCCTTGCCTAGCTTGTCAACGGTTTGCCGCCTTGACCCTACGCCTGACAAGAAGCAGAAGACCCAGCAGGCAGCAGAGCGAGAGGAAGGAAAGCGCAAACAGAAGGTTGATCGGGGTCTCGTCGCCGGTGTTGGGAACAATGGCGCCGGATCCGTTTCCGGTTTCTCCTGTGCCGGCGGAGCGATTCACAATGAGGTCTGCCTTACCACTGCCCGTGCCGGTTATATCCGTAAAGAAGATTTCGAACTGATACGTTCCGTTGGCGAATCTGTCCGAGAACGCCGGCGGTAGCGTAATGACCGCACTGCCTTTGGTGATTGTTCCGATCACCTGACCGCCTTCCGTGATGTTGTAGACATTGATGCCTCCGGAAGTGAGCGGGTAATCCGTTCCGTCAATCGTAAGCTTTGTCACATCCCTTATGTCTCCCTTGATCTCGATCCGAACCGTCTCTCCAAATGCCGTCAGATGATTCACTCCTCCATAGT
>JAITTH010000100.1 GCA_031287295.1 Eubacteriales Family XIII. Incertae Sedis bacterium | reverse complement strand
TGGCGTATTCAGGCGGATTGGATACGTCCATTATCCTTACATGGCTGAAGGAACAATATGACGCGGATATCGTCACCGTCTGCTGTGACGTCGGTCAAGGCGACGATTTTTCTGCCGTCGATGCAAAAGCCTATGCAACCGGTGCATCGAAGGCCTATACCCTCGATTTGAAAGACGAATTCGTAACGGACTATATTTGGCCGACCCTGAAAGCCGGTGCCATCTACGAAAACGACTATCTGCTCGGGACGTCCATGGCGCGCCCTCTCATTGCCGAAAAGCTTGTTGAAATCGCCCATGCAGAAAATGCGAACATCATTGCACACGGCGCAACCGGCAAAGGAAACGACCAAGTTCGCTTTGAATCCACGATTCATGCGCTCGATCCTGCCATCAAAATTCTCGCTCCCTGGCGTATCTGGGACCTTCGTTCACGCGAAGACCTCATCGATTATGCAGAAACGCATAAAATTCCCATCGAACAGACAAAGGCGAAAATTTACAGTCGCGATCAAAACATCTGGCACATCAGCCATGAAGGTGGCAATCTGGAAAATCCGTGGAACGAACATTTGGACGACATTCATGTTGTCAGTGTGCCCCCTGAAAAAGCGCCCGAAGTTCCTGCTTTTATCAATGTAGACTTTGAACAAGGCATTCCGGTTGCAATAGACGGAGAGAAGCTCTCCGGTGTGGCACTTATTGAAAAATTGAACAAAATCGGTGGAGAACACGGTGTCGGCACCATCGACATCATTGAGAACCGTTTGGTCGGCATGAAATCGCGTGGCGTATACGAAACACCCGGCGGCACGATTCTTATGAATGCTCATTTTGCACTCGAAAAGCTTGTTTTGGACCGCGACTCTATCTATTACAAGAATCAGATTGCCCTAAAATATGCGCAGCTTGTATACGACGGACTGTGGTTTACACCCCTTCGTGCTGCCTTCGACGCTTTCGTAAACACGCTTTCTGAAACCGTTACCGGAACGGTGCGCTTGAAACTCTATAAAGGAAGTGCGACACCGGTTGCCACGAAATCCGAATATTCCCTCTTCAGCGAGGAATTTGCGACCTTTGGACGTGACGAAGTTTACAACCAGAAAGATGCGGAAGGATTCATCAACCTGTTCAGCCTTTCCATGAAGATTCGTGCGATTCAAAAAGCCAAACGCGAAAAGGAATAATATAGCATTATGAAATTATGGAATGGACGTTTCGACAAAGAAATAAGCGGATTCGCAGACGAATGGGCAGCATCGCTCTCCTTCGACCACGTGCTTTATCGCGAAGACATTCACGGCAGCATCGCCCATAGCAAGATGCTTGCGAAACAGGGAATCCTCACGGAGTCGGACGCACAACAGATTGAATCCGGTTTGCTTGAAATTCTAACCGAGATTGAGGCGGGAAAAGTCGTTTTTCCGGAAGGCACCGAAGACATTCACATGGGTGTAGAAGCTCTGCTTACCGAAAAAATCGGCGAAGCGGGGAAACGTCTTCATACTGCACGGAGCCGGAACGACCAGGTGGCAACAGACATTCGCCTCTTCGTCAAAGAAGAAACACTTCGTACGATTGAACTTTTGAAACTCTTGCGTGATACCCTGCTCGCCCTTGCAGAGTCACACGTGCTCACAATTATGCCGGGCTACACGCATTTGCAGCACGCGCAACCTGTTTCGTTCGGCTTCCACCTCATGGCATACTACCAGATGTTTGGTCGCGATACGGAGCGGTTTTGGAGCAGTTATAGCCGTGCAGACAGTTTGCCACTCGGCAGTGGTGCACTCGCAGGCACAAGCTACGATACAGATCGTGCCTATGTAGCAGACGAACTGGAATTTACAGCGCTTTGTGCGAATGCGATGGATGCTGTAAGTGATCGTGATTTTCTCATCGAATACATCTCCAATGCTTCCATCGCCATGATGCACCTTTCGCGATTCTGTGAAGAATTGATTTTGTGGAGTTCTTCGGAATTTTCGTTTGTCGAAATGGATGACGCATACAGCACGGGAAGCAGCATCATGCCACAGAAAAAAAATCCGGACATGGCAGAACTCATTCGGGGCAAAACCGGGCGTGTATATGGCGATCTTATGGCCATTCTCACCGTTATGAAGGGACTTCCTCTCGCCTACAACAAAGACATGCAAGAAGATAAGATGCCCCTCTTCGATGCGATTGAAACGCTAAAAAGCTCGCTCATCGTCTTCACAGAGATGATTGCGACCATGTCTGTCAACACCGACAGCATGGCAGATGCCGCGAAACAAGGATTCATGAATGCGACGGATGCTGCCGACTATCTCGTGCGCAAAGGGGTACCTTTCCGTTCTTCCCATGAAATCATCGGGAAAATCGTACGTGCTTGCATCGAAAAAAACTGCGCAATCGAAGACCTTACCCTCGAAGAACTGCATACATTCAGTGAAAAGTTTGAGATGGATTTATTCGATTTCATCACTCCGGAAGCCTGTATGAACGCAAAAATTTCAGAAGGCGGAACCTCGGAACACCGCCTCAGGGAACAGATTGCACGGGCAAAAAAATAACCTTAAGCTTTAGGCATTCAGCAAGGCGAGCATCTTATCCAATTTTTGCAGGGCACCACGACAGACACTGTTATACAAGGGGCGATGGTCGCCCTTTTTTAACGCAACTTCAACACTGATGTTGTATTCCGGTTCCTTCATGTCGAGTGGAACAATCGGCAGTCCATTGCGAATCAGCTCATACTGCATGGCACATCTTGCCAACATCTCCGATCCTTCGTCAAACGGATAGACGCCAATAATCCCGTCGTGCAGCTCTACGGCGCGACGAATGTAATCACCCTGATACAAATCTTCTCGACGGTAAAGATAACGAAATAGCTCATCCAACATTCCGGAAACAGGCATCCGCATCGGTGCCACATAGTCCAAATGGTACAATACCCGTTCTCGCGTACGCAGTGCGGGTTTTTCTTTGTCTGTGAGAACGGAATAAAGATGCAGAAGTTCACGTGCGTCCAAATCGATTTCCATTGTTTTCATATGAGAAAAATCTTTGAGTACGCGCCGATGATATTCGAGTAAATTGTGGTCGCCGATGGTTACGCCATGCACGATTTCGCCATGAATGATGTGCCCAACGCCCTGCTCGGTAAGGCTGCTTCCTTCTAATTTGAGGTTTGTATAGGCAAAATCCAGAAGATCAAGAGCATCGAAAGCGCGCACAAGTTCATCGCTGAACGGTTTCCCCTCCAGTAGCGTTTTCTTTTTCTCCTCGATTTGTCGAAACATATCACTCCAAATCGCTACACCGGGTAAACCTGATCTTTCTTATCCACCAAAGACGAGTCTATCCCGTACTTCTGTGCTTGCCGATATTTGAAAAACTTGATCGCCGGTTCCGGGAACATTGCGCCGGTAAGTACGTCTTCCGACTGTTCGAGATATTCCCCGAATTCTTTTTTTGCCTTTTCCAATTCCGGTTCAATATCGTCCGCAGGTCTATGCGTAAACCGATTGGCTTTGTCCGCACCTAAAATTCGATCTGCCACTTCTT